>NZ_JBMWDP010000031.1:0-49046 GCF_049545505.1 Stenotrophomonas sp. NPDC077421
CGATGTCGCGCGCGCCCGGGTGGTTGTGGTCGTCCTTCTCCGGCGACACGCAGCCGAGCACCGACACGCCGGTGCGCATCACGTCCATCGGGTGCGCCGACGGCGGCAGCTCTTCCAGCGCAGCCTTGACCGCGGCCGGGATGCCGCGCAGCGACTTCAGCTTGGCCTTGTAGGCGACCAGTTCGGCGCGCGTGGGCAGCTTGCCGTGCACCAGCAGGTGGGCGATCTCCTCGAACTCACTGGTGTTGGCCAGGTCCAGGATGTCGTAGCCGCGGTAGTGCAGGTCATTGCCACTGCGGCCAACGGTGCACAGTGCGGTGTTGCCGGCGGCGGTGCCCGACAGGGCGACGGACTTTTTCGGCTTGAAGCCGGGGGCGGTGGTTGCTTCGCTCATGATCCCTCCAGGAAAACAGTGCTTCGGTCTTACTTCTTGGCGGCGAACAGCGCATCGAGCTGCTGCTCGAAGGCGTGGTAGCCGATACGGTCGTACAGTTCCTCGCGCGTCTGCATCGCGTCGACCACGTTGCGCTGGTGGCCTTCCCGACGGATGGTCTCATACACGTTCTCGGCGGCCTTGTTGGCGGCGCGGAACGCGGACAGCGGGAACAGCTGGATTGCCACGCCGGCCGAGGCCAGTTCATCGCGGCTGAACAGCGGGGTCTTGCCGAACTCGGTGATGTTGGCCAGCACCGGCACCTTCACCGCATCGACGAAGCGGCGGTAGGTGTCCAGGTCATAGGCGGCCTCGGCGAAGATGCCATCGGCACCGGCCTCCACGCAGGCGATGGCGCGCTCGATCGCCGCGTCCACGCCGTCCACCTGGATGGCGTCGGTACGCGCGATCAGGAAGAAATCCGGATCGGTCTTGGCATCGGCGGCGGCCTTCACGCGGTCGACCATCTCGCCCTGCGTGACGATTTCCTTGCCGGGACGGTGACCACAGCGCTTGGCGCCGACCTGGTCTTCAATATGGCAGGCGGCCGCACCTGCCTTGATCAGCGACTTTACGGTGCGCGCGATGTTGAACGCGCTGGGGCCGAAGCCGGTGTCGATGTCCACCATCAGCGGCAGGTCGCAGACGTCGGTGATGCGGCGCACGTCGATCAGCACGTCTTCCAGGGTGTTGATGCCCAGGTCCGGCAGGCCCAGCGAGCCGGCGGCAACGCCGCCGCCGGACAGATAGATGGCCCGGTAGCCGGCACGCTGGGCCAGCAGAGCGTGGTTGGCGTTGATCGCGCCGATCACCTGCAGGGGCGATTCGGCGGCCAGCGCAGCGCGGAAGCGGCTGCCCGCGGAGGAAACAGAGGAGCTCATGTGGCATTCCATCGTGAGTGACGGGAGGACAGGCGCAAGGGCCGTGCCAAGTCGCAACCCCATGAATTCATTGAGGCTGGACCACGGCAGCAACGTTTCATGTCCGCCCAATGAAACACATGTAACATGGATGGAACCGAAACATTGAAACAACGCCATGTCCGTCATCCTGCCGCGCCCTCGCCTGCCCGACCTGGACCCCGGCCACCTGCCGGTGATCTGGACGGTGAGCGTCTCCCGCCTGACCGGCCTGCTCGGCGATGTGATTCCCGAATTCGACCGCCGCGCACGGATCGTGCCGATCAACCTCGGCTTCGAGGAAGCGGTGGACGTGATCGGCCAGCGGCTGCGTCGCGAGCACTGCGATGTCGTGATCGCCGGCGGCTCCAACGCGGCCTACCTGCGCAGCCGGCTGGAGGTGCCGCTGGTGCCGATCCAGGCCAACGGCTTCGACCTGATGGAAGCGCTGGCGCGCGCGCGGCGCATCGCACCGCGCATCGGCCTGGTCACCCATGCCACCGACGTGCCCACCTTCGGCAGCTTCCAGCACAGCTTCGGGCTGGACATCGAACACCGCCGCTTTGTCACCCGTGAAGACGCCCGCGACTGCATCGCCGACATGCGCGCCAACGGCATCGAGGTGATCGTCGGCACCGGCATGGCCATCGATCATGCCGAGCAGGTGGGCCTGCCGGGCGTGCTGCTGTACTCGGCCGATTCGGTGCGGCAGGCATTCGAGCATGCGCTGGAACTGACCCAGACCCTGGCCCGGTCCGGTGCGCCGTCGCCGCGGCGCCGGCCGCCGGCCCGGCACCGCGATGCCGACCACGCCCTGCTCGGCGACAGTCCGCCGATGCAGCAGGTACGCGATCGCATCGCGCTGTACGCCCCGCACGACAGCACCGTGCTGGTCACTGGCGCCACTGGCACCGGCAAGGAACTGGTGGCGCGCCAGCTGCACGCCGCCAGTGGCCGGCGCGGCCGCTTCGTGGCGCTCAACTGCGGGGCGATCAGTGAATCGCTGCTGGAGGCCGAGCTGTTCGGCTATACCGAAGGCGCCTTCACCGGCGCGCGCCGGGGTGGGCGCGTGGGCCTGGTCGAAGCGGCCGAGGGCGGCACGCTGTTCCTGGACGAGATCGGCGAGCTGCCACTGCCGCTGCAGACCCGCCTGCTGCGGGTGCTGGAAGAGCGCGAAGTGCTGCGCGTCGGTGCGACCGAACCTACGCCGGTGGATGTGCGTGTGGTCGCCGCCACGCTGCAAAGCCTGGAATCGCTGGTGGAGGCGCAGCGCTTCCGCCGCGATCTGTACTTCCGGCTGGCGGCGCTGCGGATCGCCCTGCCCACCCTGCGCGAACGCAGCGAGGACATTCCGCTGCTGGTGGCCCACTTCTTCCGGCAGCTCGGCCAGACCGCCTCGCCCCTTTCTGTGGCAGCGCTGCAGCGGCTGGGCGAGGCGCCGTGGCCGGGCAACGTGCGGGAACTGCGCAACGTGGTCGACCGGCTGCGCATCCACTGGCAGCACCGGCCAGGCGACCTGTCGTTGGCGCAGATGCTGCAGTGGGTGCCGGAACTGGACGGATTGCCCCGCGCGCCCGCGCCTGCCCGGGTCGATACGCCGCCGTCGGGGGTGGGGGCGGCCGCCGCCGCCCGGCCGGACGCCGTCACGCTGCAGCAGGTCCTCGCCGCGTGCGGGGGCAACCGCGAGCAGGCGTGCGCGCAGCTCGGCGTTTCGCGCACCACGCTGTGGCGATGGCTGCGCGCCGCCGCGATCGTCTAGCGGCCACGCGGTACGCGCGTCAGGGCAGCGGCTGCAGCGCCATGCGGAAGTACACCACGCGCTCGGTTTCCTCGAATCCGCATGCGCGATGCGCCGCATGCGCGGCCACCGCGTCCAGCGCGCTGTCCGAGGCCAGTTCGCTGCAGCCGGCCGCGCGCGTCCAGGCCGCCGCCGCATCAAGCAGCGTGCGTCCCGTGCCCTGGCCCTGCCAGCCCGGCTGCACGTACCAGCCTTCGAGAAAGCCAACCGGCGAGCTGTCGGTGCCGTTGACGTAGTCGCGGCGCAGCCGCACCTCGGCAAAACCGATCGCCTCGCCGTCGGCCGTACACGCCAGCAGCACCGCCCCGTCGGTGTCGGCCAGCGACAGGGCCAACGCATCAACCGGGTCGTCGGCGTCGGGCCACAGCCCCAGCCTCAGCCGCGCCCATGCCGCCGCGTCGGCGGGCACCGCCTGCCGGATCACGGGCGCAGGCGCACTCACGGGAACAGCAGCCGCTTGCTCCACTGGCCGGATGCGTCGATCTCATAGCACCAGCGCTCATGCAGGCGGAACTGCGCGCCGTACCAGAACTCGATGCGCTGCGGCACTACGCGCAGACCGCTCCAACCCGCCGGACGCGGCACGTCCTGGCCGTCGAAGCGCGCTTCGATCTCCGCCACGCGCGCATCGAATGCCTCGCGCGACGCCAGGGTCTGCGACTGCAGCGAGGCCCATGCACCGATCTGGCTCATGCGCGGACGCGACGCGAAGTAGGCATCGGCCTCCGCGTCGGCCACCTGCTCCACCGCACCTTCGATGCGCACCTGGATGCCGGCCTCGCGCAGGCTGCGCCACAGGAACAGCAGGGCCGCATGCGGGTTCTCCTGCAGTTCCCGGCCCTTGTGGCTGGCCAGGTGGGTGTAGAACACGAAGCCACGCGCATCGAACGCCTTGAGCAGCACGGTACGCGCCGATGGCCGCCCGCCGGCGCCGGCGGTGGCCACCGTCATGGCATTGGGTTCGACTTCGCGGCTTGCCTTGGCTTCTTCGAACAGCCCGGCAAAGGTGGACAACGCTTCGGCATACAGATCGGTCATGGCGGTTTTCTTGTCGCGCGGTTTGGGTTTATTGTCGCTGCATGCCCGCACCTGCGTACATGCCCGCCACAAAAGGATTTCCAGATACGCTGGTCGCGCAGGCGCTGGACGATGCACTGGGGTGTGGTGCGGCCCGTCCAGTATTGGCGATCAGCGGGCTGCAGGGGAGCGGCAAATCGACGCTGGCCGCCCAGGTGGTGGCCCTGGCGGAGGCGCGTGGCCTGCGCGCGGCGATGCTCTCCATCGATGATGTCTACCTGACCCGGGCGCAGCGTCAGCGCCTGGCACGGCAGGTGCACCCGCTGCTGCTGACCCGTGGTCCGCCCGGCACCCACGATCTGCCTCTGGCCCACGCCACGCTCGATGCGGTCGCCACCGGCGGGCCGGTCACCCTGCCCCGCTTCGACAAGCTGGCCGACGAGCGCGAGCCGGCGTCGGCATGGCCACGTCTGGCAGGCCCACTGGACCTGCTGGTGTTCGAAGGCTGGTTTCTCGGCACGCCACCCGAGACCGGGGCCGCACTGGCGGCACCGCTCAACGCGCTCGAGCGCGAGGCCGACCCGGACGGGCGCTGGCGGCGCTGGTGCAACGAGGCGCTGGCCAGGGACTATCCGGCCCTGTGGCAGCGCTGCAACCGGCTGTGGTTCCTGCAGCCGCCGGATTTCTCGGTGGTCCCGCGCTGGCGCTGGCAGCAGGAACAGAACCTGCAGGCCGCCCAACCCGGTCGCAGCAGCATGAGCCGCGCCCAGCTGGAGCGGTTCGTGCAGTACTACGAACGGGTCAGCCGGCAGGCGCTGCGCACGCTGCCGGCCCTGGCCGACCGGGTGATCACGCTGGACGAGCAGCGCCGCGTCGTGCCGGCAGCGCCTCTCAGCTCACCAGGAACGTCACCCGCAGGTTGACCCGCCATTCGGTGATGGTGCCGTCGCCGTCGGTGACCACCTTGGTCTCGTTGATCCAGGCGCCCTGGATGCCCTTCACCGTCTCGGATACCTTCTTCAGGCCGCTGCGGACGGCGTCCTCGACGCTGGTCTTGGAGGAGGCATTGATCTCGATGATTTTGGCCACTGACATGGACAGGCTCCGGCTGCGCGCGGGACATTCCGCGCAGCCCACCATGCGGGCCGGCGCGTAAAGGCCGTGGCACGGAGATGTTAGGATCGCGGGTAATGAATCCCGCTCCGAACCTGATCCTGATCGGCCCGATGGGTGCCGGCAAAACCTGCATCGGGCGCCGCCTGGCGGAGCGCTTCACGCTGGACTTCGTCGACGCCGACCAGGCCATTGTCGAGGCCACCGGCGCCAGCATTCCGGCCCTGTTCGAGCACGCCGGCGAAGCCGGCTTCCGCCAGCACGAACGCCAGGTGCTGCAGGCACTGCTGACCGGCCGCAACCAGCTGGTGTCCACCGGCGGCGGCGCCGTGCTGGACCCGGACAACCGCGCGGCCATCGCCCGGCGCGGCTTTGTAGTGTACCTGCGGGTCAGCGTGCCGGCCCAGCTTGAACGCCTGGCGCGTGACCGCGGCCGCCCGCTGCTGCAGCGCCCGGACCGCGAACAGGTGCTGCACGAGATGGCCGCCCTGCGCGACCCGCTGTACCGCGGGCTGGCCGACCTCACCCTGGATACCGATCTCTACACCCCCGCCGAGGCCACCGCGCAGCTGGTGCTGCGCCTGGCCGCGCAATGGCAGCGACAGGACACCCCCGCATGACCCCCGCTCCCCGCACCGTCGCCGTCGGCGGCGACTCGCCTTACACCATCCATATCGGCCCGGGCCTGCTCGGCCAGGGTGCCCTGCTGGCCCGCCACGTCCGTGGCCGCCATGTGCTGCTGCTCAGCGATTCGTCCGTGGCGCCGTTGTACCTTGACGGGGTAAAGACCGCCCTGCTCGACGCCCGCCCGGACCTGCTGATCGGCACGCTCGTGCTGCCGGCCGGCGAAGCCTCCAAGACCCTGGACAATTTCGGCGCGGCGCTCACCGCACTCGCCGCGCTCGGCGCCACCCGCGATGCCTGCGTGA
The DNA here is from genome assembly GCF_049545505.1 of Stenotrophomonas sp. NPDC077421. Classification (NCBI taxonomy): domain Bacteria; kingdom Pseudomonadati; phylum Pseudomonadota; class Gammaproteobacteria; order Lysobacterales; family Lysobacteraceae; genus Stenotrophomonas; species Stenotrophomonas sp. NPDC077421. The sequence continues at coordinate 6,190 of NZ_JBMWDP010000031.1, forward strand.
TGGCGCTCGGCGGCGGCGTCGCCGGCGACCTCGCCGGCTTCGCGGCGGCCTGCTGGATGCGGGGCGTGGACTGTGTGCAGTTGCCGACCTCGCTGCTGGCGATGGTCGATTCCTCGGTCGGCGGCAAGACCGCCGTGGACATTCCCGAAGGCAAGAACCTGGTGGGCGCCTTTCACCCGCCGCGCGCGGTGATCGCCGATACCGCCGCCCTGCGTACGCTGCCCCCGCGCGAGCTGCGTGCCGGCCTCGCCGAAGTGATCAAGTACGGCGCGATCGGCGACCCGCTGTTCTTCCAGTGGCTGCAGGCCGAGCACGCCGCGCTGCTGGCCGGTGATGACACCGCGCTGGCCCAGGCGATCGCACGCAGCTGCGAGCACAAGGCCGAGATCGTCGCCCGCGATCCGCTGGAAAAAGGCGAGCGCGCGCTGCTCAACCTCGGCCACACTTTCGGCCACGCCATCGAAACCGAACAGGGCTACGGCGCACCGGGCAATGACAACCTCAACCACGGCGAAGCAGTCGCGGTGGGCATGGTACTGGCCGCACGCCTGTCGGCCCAGCTGGGCATGAGTACCGAGGCCGACACCGTGCAGCTGCGCGATCTGCTGGCGCGCTACGAACTGCCGGTGACGATTCCGCCGGGACTGGCGCCCGAGGCCCTGCTGGCACGGATGCGGCTGGACAAGAAGAACATCGCCGGCCGCCTGCGTCTGGTGCTGTGGCGTGGCATCGGCCGCGCCGAGGTCGTGGCCGACGTCGACGAAGCCGACGTGCTGCGCGTGCTTGCCGCCGGCTGAGGCTGCGACCGTCTGCCGCACCCGGGGCGGCGTCCACGGCCGCCTCCGGCGTTCGCGGCTACAATCGGCACATGCGCGTTTTCCTGCACCAACTCGCCCGCGGTGCCGACCCGGCCCGCTACCTACAGCTCACCCTGCAGCCGGACCTGTTCGGCGGCTGGGAGCTGCTGCACGAGTCCGGCTCCATCGGCGGGCGCGGGCAACTGCGCCGCGAGCTGTTCCTGCAGGAAGACCTGGCGCAGGCCGCCTTCGAGAAAGCGCGCGATGCGCACCTCCACCGCGGCTACACCCTCACCCGCGGCCCCGGCGACCCGCCGCGCTAGGCGGCCACCGCGCCGCCAGCCCCCTTTCGTTCGGCCCTGCGCCACCAGATTCCAAGGAAGCGTTCCGTGACCAGCCCCTCCCGCCATGACCGACTGCTGCGTGCCCTGCGCCGCGAACCGGTGGACTGCACCCCCATCTGGTTGATGCGCCAGGCCGGCCGCTACCTGCCGGAGTACCGCGCCACCCGCGCCAAGGCCGGCAGCTTCCTGGCGATGGCCAAGACGCCCGACATCGCCTGCGAAGTCACCCTGCAGCCGCTGCGCCGTTTCGATCTGGACGCGGCGATCCTGTTCTCGGACATCCTCACCATTCCCGATGCGATGGGCCTGGAGCTGTACTTCGTCGATGGCGAAGGCCCCAGGTTCCGTCACCCCGTACGCGATGCCGCCGCCATCGCCCGGCTGGCGGTGCCGGACATGGAGACCGAACTGCGCTACGTGATGGACGCAGTGCGCGTGATCCGCCGCGAACTCGATGGCAAGGTCCCGCTGATCGGTTTCTCCGGCAGCCCGTGGACGCTGGCCTGCTACATGGTCGAGGGCGGTGGCAGCAAGGACTTCGCCCGGATCAAGGCGATGGCGTTGAACGAGCCGGCCGCTCTGCACCAGCTGCTGTCGGTGGTCACCTATGCGGTGATCGCCTACCTGGCGGCCCAGCGCGCCGCCGGCGCCCAGGTCCTGCAGGTCTTCGACACCTGGGGCGGCGTGCTCAGCCCCTCGATGTACCGCGAGTTCTCGCTGCGCTACCTGACCCGCATCGCGCAGGCGCTCGAGCGCGGCCAGGGCGACCAGCGCACCCCGTTGATCCTGTTCGGCAAGGGCACCGGCCTGCACCTGGGCGCACTGGCCGACACCGGCGCCGATGCACTCGGTGTGGACTGGACCCTGGACCTGTCCGACGCCGTGGCCCGCACCGGTGGTCGCGTCGCACTGCAGGGCAATCTCGACCCCGCCACCCTTTACGGCAACCCGGCGGCCATCGAGCGTGCCGCCGGCCGCGTGCTCGACAGCTATGCCGAGGGCAACGGCGGCTCGCGCGAGGGCCACGTGTTCAACCTGGGGCATGGCATGTCGCCGGACATGAACCCCGACCATGTCGGCGTGCTGGTGGACGCGGTGCATCGGTTGAGCCGGCGCTGAGGGGCAGATGCCGGGCAGCACCCGGCACTGCGCGCCACAGCTGGGTCCCCGCGGCGGGAGACCGGCGCCTCCCGGTCCGACGACGCGGCTCCACCGTTTCTTGATCCAGCATCGGCGATCATGTGTGCCTCGTTGAGGAAGGCACGCACGATGACGACCGGCAGCTACGCTTCGATACGGCCCCTGTTGTGGCTGGTATCGCTGGCGATCTTCATGCAGATGCTGGATTCGACCATCGTCAATACCGCCCTGCCGGCGATGGCGCGCAGCCTCGGCGAAAGCCCCCTGCAGATGCAGTCGGTGGTGTTCAGCTACGCGCTGGCGGTGGCCACCTTCATTCCCGCCTCCGGCTGGATCGCCGACCGCTTCGGCACGCGCCGCACGTTCCTCGTCGCCATCATCCTGTTCACCCTCGGCTCGCTGGCCTGCGCCCTCGCCCAGACGCTGCACCAACTGGTGGGCGCGCGTGTCCTGCAGGGCGTTGGTGGCGCGATGCTGCTGCCGGTCGGCCGCCTTGCCGTGATGCGTTCGGTTCCGCGCGACGACTTCCTGCGCGCCATGAGCTTCATCGCCATCCCCGCGCTGATCGGCCCGCTGATCGGGCCCACCCTCGGCGGGTGGCTGGTCGAAGTCGCCTCCTGGCACTGGGTGTTCCTGATCAATCTGCCGATCGGCGTGATCGGCTTCATCGCCGCCATGAAGATCATGCCCGACCATTACGCCGAGCACCGCACCCGCTTCGACCTGCCCGGCTACCTCATGCTTGCGTTCGGCATGGTGGTGCTGTCGCTCGCGCTGGACGGCATCTCCGGCATGGGCACGCCGCATGCGCTGGTCATGCTGATGACGGTGGCCGGCCTGGCCGCGCTGGTCGGTTACTGGCTGCACGCGGCCAACTCCACCGCGCCGCTGTTCTCGCTGGCCCTGTTCCATGTGCCCAGCTATCGCATCGGCATCCTCGGCAACCTGTTCTCGCGCATCGGCAGCAGCGCCATGCCGCTGCTGATACCCCTGCTCCTGCAGGTCGGCATGGGCATGAGCCCGATGAATGCCGGCCTGTTGATGATTCCGGTGGCCGCCGCCGGCATGGTCTCCAAGCGCTATGCCGTCAAACTGGTCGAACGGTTCGGCTACCGGCGTGTGCTGATGGTCAACACTGTGCTGGTCGGCCTGGCAATGGCCAGTTTCATTGTCATGACCCCCGGGCAGCCGACGTGGCTGCGCGTGGTGCAGCTGGCGGTATTCGGCGCGGTCAACTCGCTGCAGTTCACCGTCATGAACACCGTGACCCTGCGCGATCTCGACCGCGAATTCGCCAGCCCCGGCAACAGCCTGCTGTCGATGGTGATGATGCTCGCCACCGGCTTCGGCGCTGCGGCGGCCGGCAGCCTGCTGGCCGCGTTCGGCCACCTCGACGTCGCACACGGCGCCACCGCCGCACTGCATGCCACCTTCGTCTGCGTGGGTGCGATCACGCTGACCTCCACGCTGATTTTCTGGCAGCTTCCCGATACGCGCCCTTCACCGCGCGATGTTGAAGAAGTGGCCGAGTAGCGCCCCTCACACAGGCGGCGGCCAGGGCCCCAGCGCGCGGGCGATTGCGGCGACCAGCAGATCGCCGGTCACCGGCTTGCGCAGGAAGTCCTTGAACCCGGCCTGGCGTACCTGCGCCTCGATCGCCGGATCGGTGCGCGCGGTCACCGCGATGATCGGCATCTCGTAGCCCTGATTGCGGAACTGCTCGGCCAGTTCGATGCCGCTCAGCCCGGGCAGATCCAGATCCAGCAGCGCCACGTCGAAGGGGGTATCCATCACCTCGCGCAGGGCGGCCAGCGCGTGCGCGGCATGGATCACCTCGTGGCCGCGCGCACCGAGCAAGCCGGTCACCACGTCGGCCACGGTGGTGTCATCTTCCACCAGCAGGATGCGCAACGGCGGCAGCGTGGCCACCGCCGCCGCGCCCGGTGAAGCATCGACGGCGGCGCCGTGCTGCAACGGCAGCGGCAGGGTCACGCTGAAACGGGTACCACTGCCGAGCTGGCTCTCCACGTCCACCTGGCCCTGCATGGCCAGTGCAAGTTCCCGGCAGATCGCCAGCCCCAACCCGCTGCCGCCGTACTGTGCGGCCGTGCGCGCGCCATCGGCCTGCTCGAATCGTTTGAACAGACGCTGCTGCTGTTCGACACTGATGCCCGGCCCGGTGTCGGCCACTTCGATGTACACACCGCGGTCGGGCGCGATCGCGCGCAGATGCAGGCTGACATGGCCGTGGCTGGTGAACTTGACCGCGTTGCCGAGCAGGTTGAGCAGGATCTGGCGCACGCGCATTTCATCGCCCACCGCCCAGGTGCCCGGCGGCAACGCATTGTCCACCATGAAACGCAGTTGCTTCTGTTCGGCCAGTGCGCTCATCAGCGTGCAGACGTCGTGCACCAGCTGGTCCAGCGGGAACGGCTGCGTCTGCAGTTCCAGCCGGCCGGACTCGATCCGCGCCAGATCCAGCGCGTCGTTGACCAGGTGCAGCAGGTGCTCGCCGGCGTGGCGGATCGATTCGGTGTAGCTGCGCTGTTTCGGGTCCAGCGGCGAGGCAAGCAGCAGCTCGCTCATGCCCAGCACACCGGTCATCGGCGTGCGCACCTCGTGCCCGAGGTTGGCCAGGAAGCGGGTCTTGGCCATCGACGCCTGTTCGGCCAGTTCCTGCTTGTGCAGCGCCAGCTGATAGGCATGCCGACGTTGCAGCCGCCGCCGGTACAACCAGGCGAACAGGCTCAACGACAGCAGCACCAGCGAGGTCAACAGCAACAGGCCGGACAGGCTCCGCCACCACGGTGGCAGCACCCGGAACTCAAGCACCTGCACCCGCGACCAGATGTGGTCGGCCGACCGGGCCTGCACTTCCAGCCGGTAACGCCCCGGCGACAGCCGCGAGAACAGACGCTCGCCGGCCGGCCCCACTTCGACCCAGTCCGGGTCGTAGCCGGCCAGGCGGTAACGGTAGGTATTGGAGGACGAATCGGCGAAGGACAGCAGCCGCGCCACGATGCGCAGGTCACGGTCGCCATCGGCGATCTCCAGGGGGTTCAGATGGGTCAGGTCGATCACACGTTCGCCGCGGCGTACCTCCACCCGTTCGATCACCAGCGGCGCGCGCCGGGTGGAGGGCTTCACCTGCGCCGGGTCGAATACCACCACACCGGCCGGGGTGCCGCCGGCAATCCGGCCGCTGGCCGTCATGGTCAGTGTGCGGCGACGGAATTCCTGGCTGGGCAGACCGTCATGCACGCCATACAGGCGCACGTTCTCGCTGTGCGGATCGGCGCGCACCAGGCCGCGCGCGCTGGCCGCCCACACCACGCCCTGCGCATCGACCACCAGGCCCGAGGCGGACACTTCCGGATAGCCGCGCTCGGCGCCGATCTGCGCGACGTGCACCAGCCGTTCGTCCTGCCAGCGGTACTGGCTCAGGCGCCCCTCTTCGGACAGCCACACCGAGCCATCGGCGGCCCAGGCCATCGCGTACACACCGCCGGTGGGGCCGCCCGGTACCGGTTCGAAACGACGGCGCATCGGGACCCACCGCATCAGCCCCTGGTTGGTGGCCTGCCACAGGTGATCGCCGGGGCCGCAGCGGATGTCCTGGGTCATCTGCCCGGGCGCCATGCCCGCATGGCCCAGCGGGATCTGGTTGAGCACGTGGCCATCCAGATCACGCTGCTGCAGGCCGTTGGAGGCCATGACCCAGAGCCGGTTGCCATCGCACAGGATCAGCGCTTCGATCGCGCCCTCCATCGAGGCGTCAACGGCGGCATCGCGCCCCCAGCGGCGCATGCGTCCGTCCTTGGGGTCGTAGCGCGTCAACGCGTCCCACGAACCGATCCAGACCTGCCCGCGCGGGTCCTCGACCACCGACTGCAGCCACTGGGTCCCATCCACCCAGGTTTTGTGCTGTTCGATCTGACCGCTCACCGGATCGAATTTATCCAGCGCCCCGTGCGTGCCCACCGTCCACACCCCGCCATCGGCGGCAGCGGCCATGCCAAGCGCATAGGCATTGCGCAACGATGCCGGATCATCCTCCAGGCGCGACAACACCGAGAACTGCCACCAGCGCGGCAACAGATGCCACAGGCCGCCATTGGTGCTGGCCATCCAGATGCCGCCTTCGCGGTCTTCATAGGCGCCCGTCCAGTTCGGCCGCACCTGCCCGCGCGCCACCGCGCTGTACAGCGGCACCTGCTGGAACTGATTGTCAAAGGCGCGACCAAGGCCCGAGCGGGTGTCCAGCCAATACCCGCCCTGTTCGTCGCGCAGCATCATGCCCAGGATCTGGTCACCCGCGGAGACCTTCCAGGGCGCCGGTTCGAACCGGCCGTCCGGACGTCGCACCACGACCCCGGCGTTGGTATTGATCCACAGGCTGCCGTCGGACTCGGGGGTGAGCCCATTGATCATCGCCAGCGGCAACAGAGCGTCGGGCACGCGCTCGAAATCGTGGCCGGTCCAGCGCGCCAGCCCCGCCTTGGTGCCGACCCACAGGGTGCCGTCCGGCGTGGTGGCCAGATTGCCCACCGACGCGGAGGGCAGGCTGCGCGGATTGTGCCGCTCGGGCATGTAGCGGGTGATCGTGCCATCGCGGTCCATGCGATGCAGGCCGCCTTCGAACGTCCCGAACCAGATCGCGCCATCCGGCGTGGACGCCACGCTCCAGATCGTGTTGCTGCCGATCTCGGGATGGTTCTGGCGGTCGTGGAAACGCAGCTCGCGGCGATCGGCCGACATCATCACCAGGCCGGCGTGCTCGGTACCGATCCAGAGCCGGTTGCGCGGATCCACATGCACCGTCCAGATATGGTTGTCGCGCAGCCCATCCTCGGCACGCCAGATGCGGTAGTTGCGCCCGTCGAAGCGGGCCAGGCCGTCGTTGGTGGCGATCCACAGGTAGCCGTAGCGATCCTCGGCCATGCGGTTGACGGTGTTCGACGGCAGGCCGTCGAACACGGTCACCTGGCGGGGCGTCGGCGGTACCGGTTGCGCGGCGGCCACGCCGGCGCAGCCCAGGCCCACGGTGATGAGGAGCAACCACAACAGACGCAACACCAATGGATCTCCCGAGTCTGTCCGTCGATTCGCAGCGCCCGCCACGGGTGGGCATGCATCCGTCCCGGTCCCCGGGCAGCGGCCCACATACTAAACCGCCCGGCTCATGGCGTCGCCTCCGGTCCGGCCTGCAGCACCGTCTCGATCGCCGCAGCGCCGAGTGGCAGCGGTACCACGCCGGCGGCACCGGCCTGCCGCGCCTGCCACGACAGCGCCGCAGTCGGCGCCGGGTCCAGCAGCCAGGCCGGCCCGTCGCCGGGTCGCTCGCGCACCAGACCGAGCAGCGCCAGGCCGTCGACCCCCGGCAGTGTGCGCTCCACCAGCAGTGCCTCCACCGGCCCCCGCGACAGTACCGGCAGGGCGGCCAGCGCGTGCGCCGCATGCAGCACGTGCCGGCCGTGCGCGCGCAGACCGGCCATCAACCTGCGGGCAGCGGCGGTGTCCCGCATCACCAGCAGCACCGGCGACCGCCCGCCACCATCATCGGCGAGGTCCAGGTTCCGGTGCCGCAGGCCACCGGCCATCGGCAGATGCACCAGCACCCGCCAACCATCGACGGCAGGAGCCACGGTGATATGCCCGCCCATCGCCTCCACCCGCAGGCGTGCCGGCGACAGGGCAGTCTGCAGCGCCTCACACGTGGGCGACGGCAGGGGCAACGTCGCCGTTGTCGTCCTGCGCCCACCGCGCAGATGCGCGGCCAGTTCCACGCGGACGCCGGCGTGCCCGGGCAACGGGTCGGCGTGCAGCAGCAGTTGCCGCGCATCGGTACCGCTGGACAAGGCCTGCAGGGCCAGCACGACGGCCTCGGCCATGCGCTCCGGATCACCGCACCCGACCTGGGTGGGCCCCACCCGCAGGCATGCCGCCAATGCCTGCCCACGCTGGCACAGCGGGAGCACCTGGGTAGTGACCACCCGCTGCAACACCGCCAGCGGCGCAAACACGCGGGGATGCAGGTTCGGCCTTCCCGCCTCCAGCCGGGCGGTATCCAGCGTGCGGTTCACGATTTCCAGCAGTTGCCGCCCTGCCCGGTGGATGCGCCGCACCCGGTCCTGCTCGGCAGGGCCAAGCCGGCCATCGAGCAGCAGCTCGCTCATGCCCAGCACGCCGGTCAACGGGGTCCGCAGTTCGTGGCCCAGCGTTGCCAGATAGTCTGCCTTGGCCCGCCCCGCCCGTTCGTCGGCCGCCTGGCGACGCGTCGCAGCCGCCTCGCGGCGCCGCTGCCGACACCGGCGCACGCCGACGCCGGCCAGTGCCACAACCAGCACGGTGCCGCCGGCAGCCAGGCCGGCGCGGACGTCGGTGCGTTCCAGCGTGGAGGGAGCCATGTCCACCTCCAGTACCTGCACGGCCGACCACGGCCCGCCGTCGCTGCGCGCCTGGTAGAACACACGATGACGTCCCGATGCCAACGTCGGAAACTCGCGGATGCCGGGCCGTCCGACGCTGATCCACCCGGCGCGCTGCCCTGCCATGCGGATGCGGTACTCGCGGCGGCGCCCGTCGCTGGCCAGCACGCGCACCTGCACCCGCAGATCGCGGTCGCCCGGCTGCAGCCGCACGGGCGAGACCGCCGGCAGCTCTGCCAGCACGCCGTGGCGACGCACCTGTACACGATCCAGCACCGGTATCGGATCGGCGCGGGGTGCCTGCAGCGCCGCCACCTCCACCAGCACTGCCCCGCCGGCCGTGTCCAGTGGCAGCAGCAGATGGTGGCCGGCGCGCAGTATCCGGCCGCTGCGCATTGCCGCAGCTGGCAGGCCATCGGCCGGCGTGAGCACGCGCGGCGCCGCCCCGTCGTGGCCCAGCCGCAGCAGTCCGCGTGCCGTGGTTGCCCACAGTCCGCCACCGGCATCACGGGCCAATCCACGCACGGGACCTGCATCGGGGTCGAGCGGCCGTCGTGTCTCGGCGATGAGACGGCCGCCCTGCCAGCGGTAGCCGGTCACGGCCGAGCGCCCGGCCACCCACACCCGGCCCTGCGCATCCACATGCAAGGCCGTCACCGCCTCTCCGCCCACGCCCGGCACCGGCTCCAACCGCTGGCGTTCCGCCGCCCAGCGGTACACCCGCGTCGCCGACGCCACCCAGAGTGCGCCGTCGGCCCCGCATTGCATCGCTGCCGCGTCCACTGCTGCCGGCAGGCCTGCCGCGCTGCGCGACCAGCGACCGCGCAGGCGTCCCCGTCGATCGCGCTGCTGCAGCCAATCGCCGTCCAGGTGCCAGAGCTCCCCGGCTCCGCAACTGCGAAGCACCCGCTCGGCGCCCTGAGGCTGGACCGGCACCGTCCAGCGACGCACTGCGCGGCTGCGCGGGTCCCAGCGGGTCAACCGGCCCGGCCCCGCCATCCACACCTGGCCGTGGCTGTCTTCAACAACGGCACGCCGGCCTGCCCCGCGTGGAGTCGCATCACGCACCACCCGGCGGGAGCGCGGCGCGGCCGTCGCGTCGATCCAGTGCAGCCCACCGTCGGTGCCTGCCCACCATGCGCCGCCGTCCCGTCCACTGGTCCATGCCGCCGGCAGTGCCGCGTCCTGGCCCGGCGCACCCGCGATGGTGCGGAACGCACGCCAGTCCGGCCGCAGCCGCCAGACCCCCAACTGGGCGGCAAGCAGCCACACGCCGCCATCGCGATCCTCGTGCATGCCCACGATACGGGGGCGTGTCCGTCCGTCCGACGCCGTCAGCGCCACCTCGCGCCGCACGCCGGTCTGCGGGTCTTCGCGCCACACGTGCGGGCCCTGCGCAAGCCAGCGCGCGCCATCGCGCGTGACACCGAGCAGGCGCAGGCCCGGCACGGACGCAGACGCGGCGACTGCCTCCGTCGCGGTGCGTCGCTGCACACCGCCGGCGTCGCCGACCCACATGTGCGCACCCGCCGGGGCCAACGCATGGACTGCCCGGTCCGCTGCGCGGGTGGGCAGAAAGGCCTCCCCGCGCCAGCGTGCCAGGCCCCCTGCAGTGCCGATCCACACGGTGCCATCCGCACCGCGCGCAAGGGCACGCACGCGGGGAGACGGCAATCCTGCCCCTGCCGGACCCGGCAGGAAGCGCTGCAGCCGCCCGTCGGCAGTGCGTCGATACAGACCGGCATCGCGCGTGCCGAACCAGAGCGAACCGTCTGGCAGGGGCAGCAGCGTGGTGATCGCACTGGCGGCCAGCGCGCGCGCGCCCTCCACGCGACGCAGGTGGCGACCGTCGGCGGAAAGATGCAGCAGATGGCCGCTGGCCGTGCCGGCCCACAGCTGGTCCTGCGCATCCAGCGCCACGCTGGTGATGTCGTTGTCGGGCAGCCCCTGTTCAATGCGCCACAGCCGGAAGCGCCGTCCATCGTGGCGCGCCAGTCCATCGGAGGTTGCAAACCAGCGGTAGCCCTGCCGATCCTCCACGATCTGGTAGACACGGTCCGATGGCAGTCCCTGACGCATGGAAACCTGTACCGCATCGGGCGTGTGAGCCCACGCGCCCGGCACGACCAGGTGCCCCCAGAGCAGGACAAGGCACAGCCGCACCAGGCCCTTCATCACCGGTCCACGCACTGCTGCAACGCCGTGGCCAGATGCCTTGCGGTCACAGGCAGCCGCAGGAAGGCGGCGTAGCCACCCGCCTCCGCCAGGCGCGCCGCCTGCGGGGCGCTGCAGGCGCTCAATGCCAGGCGGGGGACGCCGGGCCATTGCGTGGCCAGCCGCAGGCCGACGCTGCCGGCGGCGTCGCCGAGCGCCGGGTCGACCACGATGACGTCCCATGCCGGCGCGGCCCTCGGCCGCTCCGGCGCCCGGCCGTCGACGACCTGCACGTGATGGCCAAGGTGCCGCAGCAAGGCGGCAACCACGTCGGCGACGGCTGGCGCCACCACCAGCAGCCGCAGCGCGCGTGCGTGCCGCTGCGCGGGCTGCCCGACATCGCCGGCGTCGGCAGGCATGCGGACCGGCGGCATGGGCAGTTGCAGGGTGAAGCAGCTCCCCTCCCCGACCACGCTCGCCAGCGTGATGTCGCCCCCCATCGCCTGGGCCAGCTGCCGCGAGATCGCCAGACCCAGGCCGGTCCCCCCGTGGCGCGCCGCCGTGCGCTCCCCGTCGGCCTGCTCGAAGCGCTGGAAGATGCGTCGCTGCTGCACCGGGTCCAGACCCGGACCCGTATCGATCACGCGCAGGCACACACCGTCCGCAGTGCCGGTGTACGCCGCCTCCAGCACCACCTGCCCACGCGCCGTGAACTTCAACGCGTTGCCAAGCAGATTGAGCAGGATCTGACGCAGGCGTGCGGGATCGCCGAGGAAACCGCGGCGGGCTGCCGGGTCCACCTGCCAGCGCAGCGACACGCCGCGCGCCTGCGCCACCGGTTGCAGCAGGGCCTGCAGATCGTCCAGCAGCGCGGGCAGATCGAACGCCACACACTGCAGGTGCGGGGTTCCGGCCTCCACCTGCGCGACATCCAGCGCGTCGTCCATCAGCTGCATCAGGTGTTCACCGGCGCGATGCAGGCTGCGCACCTGGTCGCGCTGCGCATCGGTCAGCGGCGCGTGCTGCAGCGCGTCGCTCCAGCCGAGCACCGCACTCATCGGCACCCGCACATCCCGGCCCAACCGCAGCAGCATGTCGGTGCGCGCCCGCGATGCCTGCGCCGCCCGTTGCCGCTGTTCCTCGCCATGCCGCGCGCGCAGCCGCCGCCGAGCATGGCGGCGGTACGCACGTATGCCGAGCACGGTGGCCGCGCCAAGCACTGCGGCGATGGCCAGCCGCCCGCGCATTGCCTGCCCGGCGCCGGGGGCGACGTCCAGCACAAGGGAGGTGTGCGACGCGGCACGCCCGTCATCTGGCAGCGCCTGCACGTCGAGGACATGCCGGCCCGGCGGAAGCCGCGCGAACATGCGCTGGCCGAGGTGACCGGTATCCACGCTGTCGTTGCCCGTGCCACGCAGTGCGAAACGGTAGCGCACGCGCATGGGATCGGCATTGCCGGCCAGGCGCACGGCAACCCGTACGTTGCGGTCACTTGCGCGCAACCGCACGGTGCCGGCCGCCGGCAACGGGACCATTGCGTGCCCCCGGTGCACGCTGACCGCGTCGATGTGCAGCCCGCGCCGTCGTGACGGATCGCGCAGACGGGCCGGATCGAACAGCAGCACGCCGCCTTCGCGCACGGCCGCCACCAGCGTGCCATCGGACAGCGTGCGCAGGCGCTGGGGCATGACCTGCTGCACCGGCACGCCGTCGCCCGTATCGAACAGGCGGATCCGCCCGGTATCCGGATCGGCACGCACCAGGCCCCGCGCGCTGCCGCTCCACGCCGTTCCTGCCCCGTCCACGGCCAGCGCCTGCGCGTCCAGCTGCGGATACCCCTGAGCCGCATCGAAGCGCTGCGTCGGGTGCAGCCGCTGGCCATCCCAGCGGTAGCGCTGCAACGCGCCGGGACCGCTGGTCCACAGATGCCCGTGCGCATCCTCGGCCAACGCCGAGACACGGCCTGATACACCGCCGGACACACGTGTGAAGCGCTCCTGCGCCGGCAGCCAGCGACGCAGCCCGCCGCGGTCGCCCGCCCACAGGGTGCCATCGCGCGCGCACAGCAGCGGGACCGCCGACGCCGGCGGCATCCAACCCAGCGCCGCCGGCGTGCCTCGCAGCCGCACCACACCGTCCGCATCGCGGCGCTGCACGTGGTCGTTGGCGACGATCCACACCGCGCCATCGCGGCACACCGTTACCGCCAGCGGCCCCGTCCCGGCGTCGACCGGCAATGACCAGCGCCGCCAGTGCCGGTGTGAAGGGGTGTAGCGCAACAGCCGCGAGCCTGTCGCGATCCAGACCCTGCCCTGCGCATCCTCGGCCATGCCCAGCGTGCGTGCCTCGTCCAGCTCACCGGTGAACGGCACCGGGCGCCCCGCCATACCGGTACGCGGGTCGAGGAGCTGCAGGTTGCCGTGGCTGCCGGCCACCCAGATCCGGCCATCCTTCGACGCCGCCAGCGCGCCCGCGTAGGGGTCGCGCAGGCCCGCGCCCGGCGCCAGCGCGGTGAACTGCTGCCAGCGCGGCGGCAGGCGCCACAGCCGATGGTCGTCGCTGCGCAGCCACACGCCGCCGTTGCGGTCTTCCTGCATCTGCCGAATCACTGGCGCAGGCAGCCCTGGAGGGGATGGCAATGCAACCCGTCGCACCTCGGCGGCCTGCGTCAGCACCAGCCCATCAGCCTGCTGCCACCAGGTCTCGCCGGCGTCCCCCCGCAGCAGCGCGCGGGCGGCGGTCGCGTGGGTGCGCGTGGGCACGGCATCGGGATGGGCAAGATGGAAGGCGGCCCGTGCGGTGGTCACCCAGACCCCGCCGCACGGATCGGCGGTCAGACCCACCACCGGTGTGGACGGCCATGCCGCGACCGGTGTCAGCTGCGCCGAACGACCATAGGCCAACCCCTTCGCGGTCCCGACCCACATGCCCCCATCCCGATCACGCGCCAGTGCGGTGATCTGCGGCGACGGCAGGCCGCGCGCGCGTACCCAGCCGGCGGCATCGCGCCACACGTAGGCCCCGTCGGAGGCACTGCCCACCCACAGGCCGAGTACGTCACTGGACAGATGATCGATCCGCAGCGCGCGCGCGGCGCCCGGCGCGCGCGGCGCGGGATGGCGGTCAACCCGTTCACGGTCGTCCGACCAGGCCATCAGCTGTCGCGAAGCGGTCAGGCCCCACAGTCGGCCGCGCGGATCGACATGCAACCGTACCCACGCCGTCTCCGACATCCCGCGCGCTGTCGGCTGCAGCCGATAGCGGCGCCCGTCGAAGCGCAGCACTCCCAGCTCGGTGGCCAGCCACACGTCGCCGAGCGCGTCCTCCACCACGTCGCGCACCTCGCGGGCAGGCAAGCCGGTGGTCGCATCCTGCAGTTGCGGCACAGGGCGCATCCCCCCTTGTGCATCGCCCCGCAGGGGCCAGGCCAGCCAGGCCAGCATCAGCAGCAGGCGACATCCGTGGAGGAACGCGGTGGCCTCCGCAGCGCGGGCCGCCACGGCCTAACGGGGAAGAAGGAGTGTCATCGCGTGCACGCTACGGGACCGGGAGCATCGCTACGCGCCTGCAGCCGACGTCAGTTCACGTTCCGAGCAATCAAGGTTCAGATCACTTCCGCCGAATAGGCGCGCGCCATCAATCGATGCAGGACTCAGTGCACAGGTTGCCGCGCCATCCGCGCCTGCGCGATGGCCTCCACCAGCATGTCGCCCGTCACCGGCTTGCGCAGGAAGCCGTCGAATCCCGAGGCCAGTACCTGCTGCTCGGCGTAGGCATCCGATCGCGCGGTCACCGCGATCAGCGGCAGCTCGTAGCCCATCGCGCGCAGCTGCGAAGCGATCGCGATGCCGTCCAGCGCCGGCAGGTCCAGATCCAGCAGCCCGATGTCGAAGCGGCCCGAGGCCACTTCCGACAGCGCCGCCAGCCCATGCAGCACATGCACCACCTCATGCCCGCGCGTGCGCAGCAGGCCGGTGATGACATCGGCGACGGTCGCATCGTCTTCCACCAGCAGGATGCGCAGCGGCGGCAGCGCCGCGCGCGTGTCGTCCGTCGCGTCCCCCACATGGCGGCTGCGCTGCAGTGTCCACGGCAGCGGCAGGTGCACACTGAAACGCGCGCCCTGGCCCGGGCGGCTGTCGATGCCGATCCGCCCGCCCATCGCCACCGCCAGTTCCTGGCAGATCGCCAGCCCCAGCCCGCTGCCGCCGTAGCGCGATGCGGTGCGCGGCCCGTCGGCCTGTTCGAAACGGTGGAACAGGCGCTGCTGCTGTTCCTCGCTGATGCCTGGTCCGGTATCGGAGACCTCGAAGACCACGCCGTGGCCGTCGTCGACCAACTCGATGCCCAGCCCGACGTGGCCCTGCTCGGTGAACTTGATGGCGTTGCCGAGCAGGTTCATCAGGATCTGGCGGATCCGCATTTCATCGCCGCTGACCTGGACGGGCCCGGGCAGATTGAAACTGCGCTCGAAGGCCAGGCCACGGTGGTGGGCCATCGGCTCCATCAAGGCTTCCACCTGCTCAAGCAGCGTCATCAGATCGAACGGGCGGATGTCCAGCTCCAGCCGGCCTGCTTCGATGCGGGCCAGGTCAAGCGCATCATTGACCAGCCGCAGCAGGTGCGTGCCGGCATGCTGGATGGAGGCGGCGTAGCCGCGCTGGATCTCGTCCAGCGGCGTGGAGAGCAGCAGTTCGCTCATGCCCAGCACGCCGGTCATCGGCGTGCGCACTTCGTGCCCGAGCGTGGCCAGGAAGCGGCTCTTGGCCTGCGAGGCCTGTTCGGCCAGCTGCTGCTTGTGCAGGGTCAACTGCCATTGCTGGCGCCGGCGCAGGCGAACCCGGGCCACGTGGGCGATGGCGGCGATGGACAGCACCGTGCCAAGCACGTAACAGACGATGGCCCAGTTGCTGCGCCACCACGGCGGGTTGACCTGCACGGTGAGCGTGCGCGTGGGGGTCCAGTCGCCGTGCGGCGTCGCCGCCTGCACATCGATGGCGTACTGTCCGGCAGGCAGACGCGACAACAGGCGCTCGCCATCGGCGGCCTGCATCACCCAGTTCTGGTCATAACCCGCGACCCGGTAGCGATACCGGTTGCCCTGGGGATTGGCGAAGGACAACAACCGCGCGGAAATGATCAGGTCGCGATCCAGCGGGCCCAGCGTGATCGGCGCATTGATCGGCAGGGTCTGCTGGCCTTCGGCATCGTCGCGACGCACCTGCACGTTGTCGATCACCAGCTGCGACGGCGGCAGCACGATGTCCGGCGCATCCGGATCGAACCCCACCAGACCGGTGGCGGTCACCGCCAGCACCTGGCCCTTGCTGTTGCGCACCGGCGGCCGGCCGCTGAACTCCGCATCCGGCAGACCATCACGCTCGCCGTACAGGCGCGCACGCCGCAGGCGCGGATGCCAGGACACCAGGCCGCGCGGGGTGGTCGCCCAGACCTGGCCATCGCGCCCCACCACCACGCCGCCCATCGATACCGGCGGCAGGCCCTGGGCCGCGCCGACCCGTTCGCGCAGGGTCATGCTCAAGCCATCCCACGCATAGCGCTCCAGCGCGCCCTTGCGGGCCAGCCACAGGTGGTCCGGGCCGTCCCAGGCAATGTCGTAGATGCTGCCGCGGGAAATGCCCGGCACCTGCTCGAACCGATCATTGCGCCAGCGCAGCAGCCCCATGTCGCCCACCACCCACAGCTGCCCGCGCGGGTCGAACACCATCTGCTCGACCGGGTTCTCGGTGAGCCCGCGGCCCTGGTCGATGCGGATGGTATCGAGCACGCGGCCGTCGGCGGCGCGGCGCTGGATACCGTAGTTCATGATCGACAGCCACAGCTCCCCATCGGGCGCCTGGCGGATCAGGTCGATACGCTGGCGGACATCCGATCCTCCGCCGATCTTCCACTCGCGCAACGCACCGGTGCGTGGCTGGTACAGGCTCAGGCGCCCGGCCCGGCCGATCCACAGCGCGCCATCGGCGCGCGGCAATACCGACCATGCCGCACCTACCCCGATCCGGGCGTCGTCGGCGATCTGGCTCAACCGCCCCACCTCGTCCAACCGGTACAGGCCATGCGCGCCGGCGATGTAGAACGCTTCGCCGGCGGCGGCCACGCCGAGCAGGTAGGCGCTGTCCAGCGGCTTGCCGTCCAGCTGGTACCAGCTGGAAAAGCGCTTCCAGTCCGGCGGCAGGTACGCCAGGCCCTGGGTCAGCATGGCCACCCACAGCCCGCCCTCGTGATCCTGCAGCAGGTCCAGCACCCCACTGCGGGCCGTCAGGAAGCCGCTGCCCGCATCACCGGCCAGCAGGCGCAGGGCGCGGTCGTTGCCCCGGTACAGGCCATCGGCCGTGCCCAGCCAGTAGCCACCGTTGCGGTCGTGGATCACGCTGGCCGCGCGCACGTCGGCGCTCAACGTCCACGGCGCGGGGGTGACCACGTCATCGGCGCCGATCCGGAACAGCCCGCCCTCGGTGCCGGCCCAGACCGTGCCATCCGGTTCGCGGGTGAGGCGGAACACGCTCTTGCCGCCCAGCAACGCCGGCGCGATGCGGGTGAAATGATCGCCTTCCCAGCGCGCCACGCCACTGCCGGTGCCCACCCATACCCGTCCCTGCGGGTCGGTCAGCAGCGTATAGATGGTGTTGTCCGGCAGCGTGCGTGGGTCGCCCGGATCGGCCTGGTAGCGGATCAGCCGGCCATCTTCGCCGCGCCGGCAGATGCCGTGCTGGTTGGTGCCGATCCACAACGACCGCGCCGCATAGGCCAGCGACCAGAACTGTCCCTCGCAGCGTGCGTTCACATCGGCGAAGCGTTCGAAGCGGCGGCGCTCCGGCCCCAGCATGCTCAGGCCCACCCCGTTGGTCCCTACCCACACGCGGTCCAGCGGGTCGACCAGCAGGGTCTCCACTTCGTTGCCCGGAATCGAATCGGGATCGGCCGGATCGTGGCGCCAGACACGCAGCCCCACACCGTCCAGGCGTGCAAGTCCGTCATCGGTGGCCGCCCATACGTATCCCTGGCGGTCCTGGGCCAGCGCCAGCACCATGCGCGAGGGCATGCCTTCGGCGGCACCGAAGCGGCGCATGCGCGGTGTTTCTGCCGATGTCCCCGTGGCCCACGACGCGGCCGGCACTGCACACAGCCACAGCACCAACACCACGATGCCAGCCCGCCAGACGCGCGCGCTCATCGCCATTCCGATCTCCGTGTAGGCGCGGATTGTCGCATGGAACACGCTTTCTCCTGCGCCCGGCCCCCGCACGGAACCGGCGCCGGGCGCGTTCACACCGGCACCACGAACTGTTGCAGCCATGAGCCTGCATGGCTGCGCAGGCCTGTGCGTATGATCGGCACAGATTCCGATGGAGCCCGGCCATGTCCCTGCGCCTGACCCTTGCCCTGCTGCTGTTCTCCGCCCCCGGCCTGGCGCTTGCCGCCGACAGCTACCGCCTGGACCCGGTCCACACACGGGTGCTGTTTGCGATCGAACACGCCGGCTTCTCGCATGCGCTGGGCACCATCTCCGGCAGCGAGGGCGTACTCGTGTTCGATCCGCAGGACTGGGCCGGGGCAACGCTCAACGTCAGCGTGCCGCTGCAGCGCCTGGACCTGGGCGACGACAAATGGAACAAGGCCACGCTGGCGCGCAGCCTGCTCGATGCCGAGCGCTTTCCCGAGGCCCGCTTCGTGTCCACGCGGGTCGAGCCGATCGACGCCACCCACGCCAACGTCATCGGCCAGCTGACCCTGCACGGGGTCAGCCGCGAAGTCACGCTGGCGGTCACGCTCAACGCACTCAAGCGCCACCCGCTGCCGCCGTTCCGGCGCACCGCCGGTTTCTCGGCCACCGCCACGCTCAGCCGCAGCGCATTCGGCGTGGATGGCTGGCCGTCGATGATCGGCGATGAGGTGCAGCTGCGCATCGAGGCCGAGGCGGTGCGCGACCGCACTGCCGCCGATCCGCAGGACACACCGTCCGTCCAGGATGCGGGAACTCCGCCGACCACACCGCACTCCGATTCCCCATCCCCTCAGCCGGTCCAGGAGACCACGCCATGACTGCCAAGAACACCGCTGCCCGCTGGGGCGGCGTCAGCATGACCCTGCACTGGTTGATCGCCGTGCTGATCCTCGCCCTGGGCATCGTCGGCCTGACGATGGGCGAGTTCCCGAAGACGCCGAAGTACTTCTGGATCTACACGATGCACAAGTCGATCGGCATTACCGTGCTGGCACTGGTGGTGGTCCGCCTGGGCTGGCGACTGTATGCCGGCGCGCCGGGGCCGGTGCCCGGCACACCGACCTGGCAGGAGCGCATCGCCTCGACCACCCATTGGCTGCTGTATGTGCTGATGTTCGCCATCCCGCTGTCGGGCTGGCTGTACGACTCGGCCAGTGGACTGCGCCCGTTCCGCTGGTTCGGCCTGGTCAACGTGCCCAAGCTCAGCGCGCCGGACGCGCAGGTCACCCAGATCTCCCACGCCATCCACGAGTGGGGCTTCTGGCTGCTGATCGCCGTGGTGTTGGCCCATGCCGGCGCCGCGCTTTACCACCATCTTTACCAACGCGATGCCACCCTTGCGCGCATGATGCCGCAGCGCTGGCTCGCCTCCCCCCAGAAGGATTGAGAATGAACATCAAGCTCACCACCCCCGCGGCGGTCGCCGCCGCCCTGGCCGGCCTGATGACCGCCGCCCCGGCCCTTGCCGCCGAGTACGTGCAGGCGCCTGGCTCGGTCCTGGTGTTTGCCACCAAATACGACGGCGAAGTCTTCACCGGCAGCTTCCCGGGCTTCGACACCAGGCTCAGCTTCGATCCGGCCAAGCTGGACGGCTCGCACCTGGAAGTGACCATTCCGCTGGCCGGCGCCAAGAGCGGCAACAGCGACCGCGACTCCACGCTGCAGGGCGCCGACTTCTTCAACGTCGGCAAGTTCGCCCAGGCCAAGTACAGCGCCAGCAGGTTCCGCGCACTGGGCAACAACCAGTTCGCCGCCGACGGCACGCTGGAACTGCGCGGCGTCAGCAAGCCGGTCACGCTGACCTTCACCTGGACCCCGGGCGCCCAGCCGGTACTCACCGGCAAGGCCACGGTCAAGCGCCTGGACTTCGGCGTGGGCGGCGGCGACTGGGCCGACACCAAGACCATCCCCAACGAAACCGCGATCAGCACCAAGGTCGTCCTGAAAGCAAAGTAACGCGGGCGACCGCGCCGGCCGGTGCCGGCCCCCGCCCCATCGATCGCCTCCAGGGCGCCGGCCACCAGCCGGCGCCCTGGAGGCGTCAGCCCATCCAGGCCCGCAGCGCCGCCACATCGAACGGCCAGTCCAGCTCGCGGCCCTGCGCATCGCGCAGCACCGGCACGCGCAGCCCGTAACGGGCCTCCAGCGCCGCATCGTCGTCGATGAACACACTGTCCAGATCGCCCACCCGGGCCTGCGCCAGCACCGCCAGGGCCTGGTCGCACAAGTGGCAGTCATCACGCTGATACAAGGTAAACACCGGCCCACCCGCCTTGGAAAATGTTGCGCCGCAATCATGGCTGGCGCCCGCGACAGCATAGAATGGCGCTCCATCCGATACCCGCAGTTTGGCAATCATGGCAGTCAGCACGTTCGATGTGTTCAAGATCGGCATTGGCCCGAGTTCCTCGCATACCGTAGGACCGATGAAGGCTGCCGAGCGTTTCGTGCACCGCTGGCTGCTCGACCCGGGGCATCTGCAGGACGTGGTGCGCATCCGGGCCGACGTCTACGGCTCGCTGGCCCTCAC
Source organism: Stenotrophomonas sp. NPDC077421 (assembly GCF_049545505.1). Lineage (NCBI taxonomy): Bacteria > Pseudomonadati > Pseudomonadota > Gammaproteobacteria > Lysobacterales > Lysobacteraceae > Stenotrophomonas > Stenotrophomonas sp. NPDC077421. The sequence continues at coordinate 26,832 of NZ_JBMWDP010000031.1, forward strand.
CGGTCGCGGCCACGGCACCGACAAAGCGGTGCTGCTCGGGCTGGAAGGCCAGCGCCCGAACCTGATCGATCCGGACATCATTCCGGAAACGCTGGAGCGCATCCGCACCACCAAGCGCCTGAAGCTGATGGGCCAGCATGAGATCGTGTTCGACGAAAAGCGCGACCTCGGCCTGAACAAGCGCCAGAAGCTGCCCTATCACACCAACGGCATGCGCTTCACCGCGTACGACGCCCAGGAACAGGTCATCGCCACCCGCGACTACTACTCGGTGGGCGGCGGCTTCGTGGTCAACCAGGACGACGCCGCCGACGATCGCATCGTGCCCGATGAAACGCCGCTGCCGTATCCGTTCAAGAGCGGCGACGAGCTGCTGGCGCAGACCGCGCGCAGCGGCCTGAGCATCGCCCAGATGATGTTCGAGAACGAGAAATGCTGGCGTACCGAGGACGAGATCCGCGACCAGCTGCGCGAAATCTGGAATGCCATGCAGAGCTGCGTGGCACGCGGCATCCGCCAGGAAGGCACCCTGCCCGGTGGCCTGCATGTCTCACGCCGTGCTCCGGCGCTGTATCGCGAACTGTCGTCCAAGCCTGAAGCGGCCATGCGCGATCCGCTGACCACGCTGGACTGGGTGAACCTGTACGCGCTGGCGGTCAACGAGGAAAACGCAGCCGGCGGCCGTGTGGTCACCGCCCCGACCAACGGCGCTGCCGGCGTGCTGCCGGCCGTGCTGCACTACTTCGATCGCTTCTGCCCCGGCGCCAATGAACAGCGCGTGTTCGACTTCCTGCTGACCTCCGCCGCGATCGGCATCCTGTACAAGGAAAACGCCTCGATCTCCGGCGCCGAAGTCGGTTGCCAGGGCGAGGTGGGCGTGGCCTGCTCGATGGCCGCCGGCGGCCTGGTTGCCGCACTCGGCGGCAACCCCAGCCAGATCGAGAATGCCGCCGAGATCGGCATGGAGCACAACCTCGGCCTGACCTGCGACCCGATCGGTGGCCTGGTGCAGATCCCCTGCATCGAGCGCAACGCGATGGGCGCGGTCAAGGCGATCAACGCCAGCCGCATGGCCATGCGTGGCGACGGCAAGCACAAGGTATCGCTGGACAAGGTCATCAAGACCATGCGCGACACCGGCCGCGACATGCAGGACAAGTACAAGGAAACCAGCCGCGGCGGCCTGGCGGTCAACGTCATCGAGTGCTGATCCGCGGCCGCCGACCCACGGTCGGCTGCACCGGTCATGGTGTCGCGGCACGTGCGCGGCACCTCCGGTAAAGTCCGGGTTCCCCTTCCGGAGACCGCCATGCGCATCCTGGCCGCCGCCCTGCTCGCCTGCCTCCCGCTGACCACCTTCGCCGCCGAGACCTATGGCCCGCGACTGGAAGGCTTCGACTACCCGTATCCGGTGAAGATCTTCCCGCTCGGATCGCAACGGCAGCCGCTGGAGATGGCGTATCTGGATGTTCCGCCGGCAGGAACCGCGTTCGCCGGTACGGTGGTGCTGCTGCACGGCAAGAACTTCTGCGCGGCAACCTGGAAAGACAGCATCGCCGCGCTCACCGCCGCCGGCTACCGGGTGATCGCACCGGACCAGATCGGCTTCTGCAAATCCAGCAAGCCCGAGCGCTACCAGTATTCGTTCGGACAGCTCGCCGCCAACACCCACGCGCTGCTGGCCCACCTCGGCCTCGACGCGGCCAAGGTGGACCTGGTGGGCCATTCGATGGGCGGCATGCTCGCCGCGCGCTATGCCCTGATGTATCCGCAGCAGTTGCGCCACCTCGCGCTGGTCAATCCAATCGGGTTGGAAGACTGGAAGGCCAAAGGCGTGCCGTGGCGCAGTGTGGATGCGTGGTATGCCAACGAACTCAAGACCAGCGCCGACAGCATCAGGGCGTACCAGCGGGAGGTGTACTACAACGGCCAGTGGAAACCGCAGTACGAACAGTGGGTGCGCATGCAATCGCGCATGTATGACGGTGCGGGGAAGGAAGCGGTGGCCTGGAGCCAGGCACTCACCTCGGACATGGTGTTCAATCAGCCGGTGGTATACGAGCTGCCGCGCATCGCCGTGCCCACCACGCTGTTCATCGGCCAGACCGACCGCACCGCCATCGGCCGGGACCTCGCACCGCCGGCGTTGAAGGCCACGCTGGGCGACTACCCGACGCTGGGCAGGGCCGCCGCCGCTGCGATCCCCGGCGCGACGCTGGTGACGTTCGACGACCTCGGCCATTCGCCACAGGTGCAGGACCCGGAACGGTTCAACGCCGCCCTGTTGAACGCCCTGCAACACCCAGGCAGGTAGGGGCCGGCCGTTGGTCGGCTGGCCACGCCTGGGGTGGCAATGATCAGCGCCGTACGATCGCCAGCACGTCGTCGAGCAGCGCCGCCGCGGTGACGCCGGCGCCCGCACCCGGACCCTGGATCAGCAGCGGCTGCTGCTGATAACGGTCGCTGTGGATCGCCACCCGGTTGTCGGTCTGCGCCCCGCCCGCCAACGGGTGGTCGAGCGGCAGGATGCGCAGCCCCACCGACGCGCCGTCGTGGTCGAAGCCGCCGACGAAGCGCAGGCAGCCACCCTGTGTCTGTGCCTGGTGCCAGTACTGCAGCAGCGGCGCATCAAGCTGCGACAACGCGCCCAGCGCCGCGTCGGCCGGCAACGCGGCCAGCGCGTCCGGCACCAGCGAGGCCACCCGCACCTGCCCGGCGCACAGCGCGATGCCACTGGCCCGGGCCAGGATCAGCAGCTTGCGGCGTACGTCCTCACCGGACAGGTCCACGCGCGGGTCCGGCTCGGTGTACCCGGCGCGGGCGGCCTCGCGCACCCAATCGGAGAACGCGCGTTGGCCATCGTAGTGATGGAACAGCCAGGCCAGCGATCCGGACAGCACGCCTTCCACGCGGTGGATGCGGTCCCCCCCGGCCACCAGCGCGCGCAGGCTGCTCAGCAGCGGCAGGCCCGCGCCTACCGTGGCGCTGTCGCCGTACTGCGCGTCGCTGCCCTGGCGGCTGTCGGCGATGGCCTGCGCCCGCGCGAGCTGCGCGCCCTGGCCGAGCTTGTTGGCGGTTACCACATGCACGCCGCGAGCCAGCCATTGCTCATGCCGGTTGGCCACCTCGTCGCTGGCGGTGGCATCCACCACCACATCGCCGCGCTGCAGGCCGTCGGTGTCCGCCCAGGGCTGCAACGCCGGCGCGGTACGGGCAGCCAGGTTGGCCAGCTGCAGCTCCTGTTCCGGCGCGTGCCCACAGGCGCGCGCCGTCCGCGAATTGGCGAGCCAGGAGAACTGCGGCAGTGCCACGCCGCGTGCCAGCAACGACTGGTAGCGCTGCACGAACGCAGTGCCGACGGTGCCGGTGCCGAGCAGCGCCAGACGTCGCGCCGTGGCCGGGGCCAACGTCAGGACCGCGCTCATGCATCCACCTGTTTGCGGTGTGCCGTCCGGGCCTGCAGGTTGATCACCGCCTGCGCGCGTTCCAGCCCGGCCTGCAGGTCGGCCACGAGGTCCTCGGGCGATTCGATGCCCACCGACAGGCGCAGCAGCCCTTCACTGATCCCTGCATGCGCACGCGCCTCCGGCGTCATCGCGGCGTGGGTCATGGTGGCCGGATGCGCGACCAGGCTTTCGACCCCGCCCAGCGATTCGGCCAGGGTGAAACAGCGCAGGCCGTCGACGAAGGCGCGCACGGCCGCGTGTGGATCATCGCCGGCGCAGGACGCCAGCTCGAAGGACAGCATCGCGCCGAAACCGCTCTGCTGGCGCGCGGCGATCGCGTGCCCCGGATGGTCCGCCAGTCCGGGGTAGTACACCTGGGCAACCGCATCGCTGGCGGCCAGCAGATCGACCACTGCGGCGGTGTTCTCCTGGTGCGCGCGCAGGCGCGCGCCGAGCGTACGCAGCCCGCGAAGGGTCAGGAAGGCATCGAACGGCGAGCCGGTCAGCCCGAGCGCATTGGCCCACCACACCAGTTGCTCATGCACCGCCGGATCGCGCGCAATCACCGCCCCCCCCACCACGTCGCTGTGCCCATTGATGTACTTGGTGGTCGAGTGCAGCACCAGATCGGCGCCGAATGCGATCGGCTGCTGCAGCGCCGGCGACAGAAAGGTGTTGTCCACCACCACCCTGGCGCCGGCCCTGTGCGCGGCGTCGATGACGAAGCGCAGGTCGGTGATGCGCAGCAGCGGGTTGGACGGGGTTTCGATCAGCACCAGCGTCGGCGATTGCGCCAGCGCATCGGCCAGCGAGCGCGGATCCGTGAGGTCGGCGGTGATCAGCCCGAAATGGCCCTTCTTCGCCAGGGCGTTGAACAGCCGCCAGCTGCCACCGTACGCATCATGCGGCACTACCAGCGTATCGCCCGGCTGCAGCAGCGCGTTGAGCACCAGGTTGATCGCTCCCATGCCGGTGGAGGTGATCACGCCCCCTGCGCCGCCTTCGAGTTCGGCCAGTGCCTCACCCAGCAGGTCGCGGGTCGGATTGCCGCTGCGCGTGTAATCGTACTGACGCTTGTTGCCGAAACCGTCGAAGCTGAAATTGGAGGACAACACGATCGGCGGGGTCACCGCGCCGTGGGCGGTATCACGGTCAATGCCGGCGCGTACCGCAGCGGTGACGCGGCTACAGGACGGTTCGGTACCAGCGGACAGACTCATGCGGTTTCTCCCGGGGAACGGATGGCGTTGGCGAGGATCGCGTCGACGCGATCGGTTTCTTTGAGGAAGGCGTCGTGGCCGTAGGGCGAGCGCAGCACGCGCAGGCTGCCGCGCGGGCCCAGCCCTTCGACCAGGCCGACGCAGTCGGCCAGCGGCACCAGCCGGTCCCCTTCGACGGCGACGACCACGGTCGGTACCTGGAGGGCGGTGGGGTCGACGCGGTGCAGGTCGATCGATTCGGACAGGCGCAGGTAGGCGTTTACCGGCGTGCGCGCCACGTACTGTGCGCCGGCCGCATCCAGGTAGTCCTCGGCGGCCACGCGCACGCGGCCATTGACCACCTCCGGTGCGGCATCGAAGCGCTCGCCGAATTCTTCCGGCGTGCGGTAGCTGAGCATGGCGAACTGCCGGGCCAGCGACAGCCCGTGGCTTTCAGCGCACTGCAGCTGCCCCAGGGCGACCGCACGGCGCTGCAGCGCGCGCCACGCCGCGGCGTACGGGTGCGGGCGATGCGCGCCGCTCACCGCGACCAGCCGCTGCAGTCGCTGCCGGTGCCGCACCGCGAACTGCTGTCCGACCAGGGCGCCGTAGGAATAGCCGACGAAACACTGCAGCTGCGCGATGCCGAGCTGGTCGAGCAGCAGCGCCAGCGCATCGGCCTGGTCGGCGGTGTCGATCGGCAGGTCCAGCGCGCCGTCGGCACCGATGAAGTCGAACGCCAGGATGCGCAGCGTGGCCGGGTCCAGGGTGCGGCCCGCCGCCACCAGGCCGTCGGCCCAGCCCTTCTCGGGGAACTCGGCATTGGCAGCCACGTGGCGATGGGCCGAGATGCCACCGGCCAGCACCACCACCGGCGCATCCTCGCGTCCGACCAGTTCGTAGCGCAGACGCACCGGGCGCACGCCCCCGTGGCGCATCGACAGCACCGCGGCGATATCGCCGCGCACGGCGTTGCGGCCGTCGATGACGGGCACGCTGACAGGGGCGAAGGTGTCGGTGGCGAGTGCTGAAGCGGTGGCGAAACGCATGGCGGTATCCCAGGAAGGAAATCGGCCATCGAGCTTTCGCGGAGCTCGCGTTCGAGATGCACGCACAGTGCATGGGTCGAACCATCTTTCGGTGGACGCCACGGTCCCCGCAGGATTTGGCACCTACGCAGGTCGCTTGCGCGTCTGCGGGCTGCCCCGGCTTCAAAGGGCCTGTCCCTCTGCCGGTCTCGATGGTGGGGCCACGATGCCAGCCCCCACAGCGCATGTCAATCCCTTCATCGGGATGAAGCGATATAGTTTTTTCTCATCAGGGCATTGGGCCCCGTCTTTCCTGAACGGACCACATTGCGTAGAGTCCGCGCACCTCAATAGGATCGACACCATGCGACGGATCGTGCTGCTGCTGTTGCTGCCATGCCCCCTGCTGGCCGGGGCCGCGCCGCCGGACTGGCGCTCGGGCTGGGGCATGGTCCAGCCCACCGGGGTGCCGCAGGGCGCAAGCGCCGGCGCGCTGGCCTCGGTGAAGCTGGAAGGCGGCGCCAGCCGCTGGCAGGCCCGGGTCGACAACCACCTCGCCGGCCCGGTGCAGGTGGCGCTGCGCCAGGATGCGGGCGCCGTGGCGCTGCCCGGGCTGCCGATGCAGACCGTCCTGCCCGGCTCGGCCAGCGTGGTGGTGACGCGTCTGCAGTTGCCGCCGGACACCCAGAGGCTGAACCTGCTGCTGGATGCGGTACCGGGCGATCCGGCGGCCCGGCCGATGGACGTGACCTACCAGCTGCCGTTCGATGCCAAGCGCTTCCAGGTGACCCAGGCGCCCCAGGGGCGTTTCAGCCACACCGACGCGGAGAACCGCGATGCGGTCGATTTCGCCCTTCCCGAGGGCACGCCGGTGCTGGCCGCACGTGCCGGCAAGGTGATGCAGGTGCAGGGCAATTTCCACGACAACGGCCAGGACCCGGCGCGCGACCGGGACCGCGCCAACTTCATCCGGGTGCTGCATGAAGACGGCAGCATGGCGGTCTATGCCCACCTGCAGGCCAATGGGGTGCTGGTCCGAAGCGGCCAGCGGGTGGAGGCCGGCCAGCGCATCGGCGTATCGGGCAACACCGGCTACAGCACGGCCCCGCACCTGCACTTCGTGGTCCAGGCCAATACCGGCATGCAGCTGCGTTCGATTCCGGTGCGCATCGTGGCGCCCCAGGGCGAGCTGCAGTTCGCCCGTGAGGTGGCCCCGGGCAGCGACGGGGCCGCGCCCTGACCCGCCAACCCCGGCGGCCCGGTATAATCGGCGGCTTATCTCTTTGAAAAGCGCCCCGGGCGGGCGCGTCACGCCATGTCCGAAGTCGCTACCGAAGCTGCGCGCCGCCGCACCTTCGCCATCATTTCCCATCCTGACGCCGGCAAGACCACGCTGACCGAAAAGCTCCTGCTGTTCGGCGGTGCGATCCAGATGGCCGGCTCGGTCAAGGGGCGCAAGGCCGCGCGCCATGCCACGTCGGACTGGATGGCGCTGGAAAAGGAGCGCGGCATCTCGGTCACCTCGTCGGTGATGCAGTTCCCCTACGAAGGCAAGATCGTCAACCTGCTCGACACCCCCGGCCACGCCGACTTCGGCGAGGACACCTACCGCGTGCTGACCGCGGTGGACTCGGCGTTGATGGTCATCGACGTGGCCAAGGGCGTGGAAGAGCGCACCATCAAGCTGATGGAAGTGTGCCGCCTGCGCGACACGCCGATCATGACCTTCATCAACAAGCTCGACCGCGAAGGCAAGGAGCCGATCGATCTGCTGGATGAAGTGGAAAGCGTGCTGGGCATCCAGTGCGCGCCGGTCACCTGGCCGATCGGCATGGGCCAGCGCCTCAAGGGCGTGGTCCACCTGATCAGCGGCGAAGTGCACCTCTATGAGCAGGGCCGCAACTTCACCCGCCAGGATTCGACCATCTTCCCGTCGATCGACTCGCCGGGCCTGGCCGAGAAGATCGGCGAACGCATGCTGGCCGACCTGCGCGACGAACTGGAGCTGGTGCAGGGCGCCAGCCATCCGTTCGACGTGCAGGCCTACCTGGCCGGCAAGCAGACCCCGGTATTCTTCGGCTCGGGCGTGAACAATTTCGGCGTGCAGCCACTGCTGGACTTCTTTGTCGAGCACGCCCCGTCGCCGCAGCCGCGCGCGACCACCGGCCGGGTGATCGCACCGCAGGAAAACAAGCTGACCGGGTTCGTGTTCAAGATCCAGGCCAACATGGACCCGCAGCACCGCGACCGCGTGGCCTTCATGCGGGTGTGTTCGGGCCGATTCGTGGCCGGCATGAAGACCTTCCACGTGCGCAGCGGCAAGGAAATGAAGCTGGCCAATGCGCTGACCTTCATGGCCAGCGATCGCGAGATCGCCGCCGAGGCCTGGCCTGGCGATGTGATCGGCATCCACAACCACGGCACCATTTCGATCGGCGATACGTTCACCGAAGGCGAAGCGGTGAGCTTCACCGGCATTCCGAACTTCGCGCCGGAGCTGTTCCGCCGCGCGCGCCTGCGCGACCCGCTGAAGCTCAAGCAGTTGCAGAAGGGTCTGGCGCAGTTGTCCGAAGAAGGCGCAACCCAGTTCTTCCGTCCGCTGATGAGCAACGACCTGATCCTGGGGGCGGTCGGCGTGCTGCAGTTCGATGTGGCGGCCTATCGTCTCAAGGACGAGTACGGTGTGGAGGCCACGTTCGAGCCGGTCAGCGTGACCACCGCGCGGTGGGTCACCTGCAGCGACGAAAAGAAGCTGGAAGAATTCCGCGAGAAGAACGCCAGCAACCTGGGCATCGATGCCGCCGGCCAGCTGGTATACCTGGCCCCGACCCGGGTCAATCTGCAGCTGGCGCAGGAGCGCGCGCCGGACGTTCGCTTCGCCGCCACGCGCGAAGCGGCGCACAGCGTCTCGGTCGCCTGATCGAACGGCTGAACAGGCGTGCGTGCAAGCGCGCGCCATCGCGGCGATGATAGGGGGGAGCGGGCTCCCCCTCCCCGCGCACCCGATCATCGCCATGACCTCTGTCGTTTCCGTACGTGAAGAAATCGCCAGCGCCCTGACCCACGGGCTCGGCGCGGTCGCCGCACTCGCCGCCAGCGCGGTGCTGATCACGCTGGCCGCCATCTATGGTGACGGCTGGCAACTGGCCAGCGCGATCGTGTTCGGCGTGGCCCTGCTGCTGCTGTACACCGCCTCCACGCTCTACCACGCCATTCAGCACCCGATCGCCAAGGGCCGGCTGAAAGTGTTCGACCACTGCGCGATCTACCTGCTGATCGCCGGCACCTACACCCCGTTCACCCTCATCGGCCTGCGCGGCCCGTGGGGCTGGGGCATGTTCACCGCGATCTGGGCGCTGGCGCTGTTCGGCGTGGTGTTCAAACTGTTCTACACCGGCCGCTTCAAGCTGCTGTCCACGCTGATCTACATCGCGATGGGCTGGATGGTGCTGGTGGCGATCAAGCCGATGTGGGCGTCGCTGGACGCCTGGACACTGGGCTGGCTGCTCGCTGGCGGCCTGTCCTACACGCTGGGCACCTACTTCTACCACCGCGAGTCGATCCCCTATTCGCACGCGATCTGGCACCTGTTCGTCATCGGCGGCAGCGTCTGCCACTTTGTGGCCGTGACTGCGCAGATTCTCTGATCCACGTCGACGGCAACGTCAAGATCAACGTCGGCGGGGCGGGTGGGTTTACGGGACACGCCGTGAATCCGTAAGCCCACTCGCACCACGCCGCTCATCCACACATCACGTGAGCGCCGTTGCCGTTGCACGACGCCCTGACACCATCCTTACCAATGCTTCGCGTTGCCTGCACGATGAACAGGCAAGGATGGAGCGCGTGGATACTGTCGACTCCCCTGCTCCGTCTCCTGCAGCGCGCCGCTGGCGCCGTCCCGGCAAACGCGGGCAGCGCTGGTTGGCGATCCTGCTGTTTCTGTTCGCCGCGCTGCTGATCCTCATCGCGCTGTGGGACTGGAACTGGTTCAAGGGACCGGTCGAGCGGGCGGTGCAGGCCAGGACCGGCCGTGCATTCCACATCAACGGCGACCTCGACGTCGACCTCGGCCGCACTACCGTCATCCGCGGCGACCGCCTCACTTTCGCCAATGCAGCGTGGGCGAAGACCCCTCGGATGGCCACCGCCGATCGTGCCGAGATCGCCATCCGCGTCTGGCCACTTCTGCGCGGCGAGGTGCGCATTCCCGAAGTGCGCCTCACCCGGCCCGACCTGCTGCTGGAAACCGGCCCCGGCAAGGACACGCCCGGCAACTGGGATTTTCTCGGCCCGTCCACCGGCAACCCGCCGCAACTTCAGCGCCTGCTGGTTGACGACGGGCGTCTGCAGTTCATTGATGCGGCCGGCAAAACCGATGTCCTGGTCGCGCTCAACAGCGGCAAACCCCGTCGCCAGGACAGCGCACCGCCCCTGCTGGTCAAGGGCAAGGGGCGCTGGAAGGGCAATCCCTTCTCCCTGGACGGCAACACCGAATCGCCGCTGGAACTGACCCACAGTGACCACCCGTTCCGCATCCACCTGGATGGCCGCGCCGGCGCCACCCATGCCATCGCCAGCGGCACGCTGACCAACCCGTTCGCGCTGCGCACCTTCGATCTGGAGTTGATGCTCAGCGGACAGGACATGGAAGACCTGTATCCGCTGATCGGCCTGGCCATTCCCTCCACACCGCCGTATCGGCTCAAGGGGCGGCTCAAGCGCAACAACGATACCTGGCGCTACGAGAACTTCACCGGCACCGCCGGCGACAGCGACCTCGGCGGTACCGCGCAGATCGATGTCGGCGGCGAGCGGCCGTTCCTGAAAGCCGATCTGGTGTCCAGACGACTGGACTTCGACGATCTGGCCGGCTTCATCGGCGCGCCGCCGAAGACCGGCGCAGGGGAGTCGGCCAACGCCGAACAGAAAGCCGAAGCCGCCGCGCTGGCAGCGCGCGCCAAGGTGCTGCCCGACACGCCGTACAACCTGACCAAGCTGCGCGCGATGGACGCCGACGTGCGGTGGAAGGCACAGCGCATCAACTCCCCGGTGCTGCCCCTGGATGACATGGATGCGCATCTCAAACTGGATGCGGGCCTGCTCCGCCTGGAGCCGCTGAATTTCGGCGTCGCCGGCGGCGACATCCGCAGCACCATCCGCCTGGATGCGCGCAGGGACACCATCGCCACCCGCCTGCAGGCCACCATCCGCAAGGTCCAGCTCGGCCGCCTGTTCCCCGATGCCAAGCTGGCCGAACAGGCCTCCGGCGGCATCAGCGGCAACGTCGACCTGGCCGGCACCGGCAATTCGGTGGCCGCAATGCTTGGCAGTTCGGATGGCAACGTCGGCGTGGCCATCGGGCGGGGCCATGTCGGCAACCTGATCATGGAGCTGGCCGGGCTGGACGTGGCCGAGTCCTTGAAATTCCTGTTCACCGGAGACAAACAGATCCCCCTGCGCTGCGGGTTCGGCGACTTCAGCGTGGGCAATGGCGTGATGCGCTCGCGTGCGCTGGCGCTGGATACCACCGACACCCTGATCGTCGGCGAAGGCACGGTCGACCTGAAACAGGAGCAGCTGGACCTGCTGCTGCGCCCGCGTCCGAAGGACATCAGCATCCTGGCGCTGCGCTCGCCGCTGCGCATCGGCGGTACCTTCAAGGACCCGTCGTTCCGTCCCGATTTCAAGGCGCTGGGCCTGCGGGGCGCGATCGCCCTGACCCTGGGCAGCATTACCCCGCCCGCCGCCCTGCTGGCGACGATCGAAACCGGCCCGGGCAAGGACAGCGACTGCGGCGGGCACTACGCGAAGTGAGGCCTGCGGGGAGTACCGACCGGCGGTCGGCACCCTCCCTTCCCTACCGGGGGCGGTCAGCCGGCGACGATGTACTGCTGCAGCTGATCCAGCTTCTGCGCCTGCTCGTCGATCACCGACTTGACCAGGTCGCCGATCGAGATCACGCCGAGAACGCCGCTCCCGTCCACCACCGGCAGGTGCCGGATGCGGTAATCGGTGACCAGTTGCAGACAGTGTTCGACCTGCTCGGACGGCGCCACAGTGACCACCTTGGCGGTCATGATCTCGCTGACCGGGGTGGTGTGGGACGAGCGCTCGTGGAGCACGATCTTGCGCGCGTAATCGCGCTCGGACAGGATGCCGACCAGCCGCCGGCCCTCCATCACCAATACCGCACCGATGCCCTTCTCGGCCATCAGCCGGATCGCTTCGATCACCGCCGTGTCCGGGGCAACCGCGAAAACCTCAGGGGACTTGCCTTCCAACAGCTGTCGAACCGTGGTCATGGCCTTGCTCTCCACCGACGGGATGCGCTGCCGAGTCTGCCACGATCGGCGCCTGCCAGGTGTCAACCAGATACAGCGGCCGCTGTTTGGACTCCTCGTACAGCCGCCCCAGGTACTCGCCGATCAGCCCCAGCGCGATCAGCTGCACGCCGCCCAGGAACAGGATCACCGCCATCATCGTCGGCCAGCCGGCCACCCGGTCGCCGTACAGCGCCGCCTTGGTCACCACCACCAGCGCGAACAGGAAGGCGAAGCTCGCCGCCGCCAGCCCCAGGTAAGTGGTCACCCGCAGCGGCGCGGTGGAGAAGCCGGTAATCCCTTCCAGCGCGAAGTTCCACAACCGCCACAGGCCGAACTTGCTGTCGCCCACCAGCCGGGCATGGCGGTGGTAGGGCACCGCCTTGCGACGGAAACCGACCCAGCCGAACAGCCCCTTCATGAACCGGTGGCGCTCGCGCAACTGGCGCAGGGCCTGCAGCGCCCGCGGCGACAGCAGCCGGAAGTCACCGGTGTCGGCCGGGATCGGCGTCTTCGACAACCGTCCGATCACCCGGTAGAACGCCGCGGCGGTGGCGCGCTTGATCCAGCCTTCGCCATCACGTGCCAGCCGGGTGCCATAGATGTTGTCGTACCCCTCCCGCCACAGCGCCACGAACGCGGGGATCAACTCCGGCGGGTCCTGGCCATCGGCGTCGAGGATCATCACCGCGCCGCTGTCGACAAAGTCCAGTCCCGCGGTCAGCGCCGCCTCCTTGCCGAAGTTGCGCGACAGCCGCAGCACGCCGACCCGGGGGTCCTGCGCGGCCAGCGCTTCCATCACCGCCCAGGTCGCGTCGTGGCTGCCGTCGTCCACATACAGGATGCGCCCATCGATGCCGTCCAGGGTGTCGAGCACGGCGCACAGGCGCGGGTGCAGCAACGGCAGCGCCTGCGCCTCGTCGTGCGCGGCAATGACAACGGTGAGGCGATCGGCAGGCATGGTGACGATTGTACGGGGCCGCCCGTCGGCACGGACCGTCACGGTTCCTCGGCCAGATAGCCCTGCCCGCCCAACTGGCGCGCCTGGCGCTGGATCCAGGCAGCGCGTCGCTGCACATAGGGGCCGGGGCGGGCCGCGTTGTAGCGCCGGGGGGCGGGCAGAACCGCCGCCAGCCGCGCGCTCTCCGCCGGGCTCAACCGGGCGGCGTCCTTGTTCCAGAACTGCCGCGACGCCGCCTGCGCACCGTAGATGCCGTCGCCGAATTCGGCGATGTTGGCGTACACCTCCAGGATCCGCGATTTCGGCCAGAGCGCTTCGATCAGCAGCGTGTACCAGACCTCCAGGCCCTTGCGCACCCAGCTGCGGCCCTGCCACAGGAACAGGTTCTTGGCGACCTGCTGGCTGATCGTGCTTGCCCCCCGCAGCCGCCCGCCGCGGGCGTTGTGATCGCGCGCCTTCTCGATCGCCTGCAGGTCGAAGCCGTTGTGAACGGGGAAGCGCTGGTCTTCGGCGGCCACCAGGGAAATCGGCAGGCTCGGCGCCATCTGGTCCAGGTCGCGCCACTGGTAGTGCAGGCGGTAGTCCCAGTCACGCTGGCCCAACGCCTCGCCATAGCGCCACATCATCACCGTGGACACCGGCGGGTCCAGGAAGCGCAGCAGCACCACCTGCAGGACCGTGATGGCCACGAACAGGACTGGCAGCCAGAGCAGGCGTTTCCAGCGCCAACGCCGCGCGCGCGGTGGATCCAGGCCCGGGTCGGCCTTGTGGTTGCTGCGCTCTGCCCCCATTAGTGGTGCATCCTCTGCTTGCACGGTTGTCGGCGCATTATCCGGCAACTGCCCCTCCTTTCGCGCAGCCTTCGAACCGATGACCCACACCACCGACACCCTGACCCGTTTCCTGCTTCCCGATGCCGGCGTGCGTGGCGTCCACGTCAAGCTCCAGGCGTCCTGGCGGGACATCCTCGCCCCGGCCAGCTATCCGGCCAACGCCACCGAACTGCTCGGCCAGGCCAGCGTCGCCTCGGCCCTGTTCACCGGCCACACCAAGGTCGACGGGCGCCTGTCGATCCAGCTGCGCAGCAGTACCGCAATGCGCACCCTGTTCGCCGAATGCACTGCGGCGGGCACCCTGCGCGGCATCGTGCAGCTGGCCGACGGCGGTGACGACGCCCCGCGCGACCTGACCGCCCTGGGCGATGACGCCCTGCTGGCCATCACCATCGAGAACCCGGGCCTGGACCCGCGCGAACCGCAGCGCTACCAGAGCCTGGTCGGTCTGACCGCGCCCAGCCTGGACGAAGCCTTCGAGGACTATTTCCGCCAGTCCGAACAGCTGCCCACGCGCCTGCTGCTGGCCGCCGATGGCGACCGCGCCGCCGGCCTGCTGCTGCAGAAGCTGCCCGGCGACCAGGGCGACGACGACGGCTGGTCGCGGGCCAGCGCGCTGTTCGAGACCCTGGGCAGACAGGAGCTGCTGGAGGTGGGCCCGGAAGACCTGGTGCATCGCCTGTTCCACGAAGAGGCACCGGAACTGCTGGCGCAGCGCCCCCTGCGCTTTGACTGTTCGTGCTCGCGCGAGCGGGTGCAGGGAATGTTGATCTCGCTGGGCGAGACCGAAGCCCGGGCGGCGGCCGAACCCGCGGGCGCGGTGGAGATCCGATGCGAATTCTGTGGACGGGAATATCACTTTCCGTTGACGGAATTGGACATACTGTTCAGCGAGCCGACGGCCACGTCGCCGGCACCTGAACGTCTTCAGTAATCGACGCACGAGTTTTGTTCTGGGGAGAACCAAGACTTGTTAAGAAATCATAAACACCCTAGGATCGGTGTCCCGCCTCGGCGGGAACTTGTGCTCATTGCCGCTGTCTGAGAGTTCCCATGCGTGCCCTTCTGCGTCTACCGCTTGCCCTGATGATCGCCCTGACCGCGATCCCGGGCGCGTATGCGCAGTCCAAGGGCAAGCAGGACAGCACGGTGCTGCCGATCTGGAACAAGGGCAGTGGCAAGGTCGAGGCGCTGCTGTACCTGGAGCCCACCGGTGAGCAAAGTGCCGGCGCCCGCTGGCACTTCGGCCGCAGCTCGCTCGACGCCGCCTTCGGGTTGTCCTCGGGCGATTCGCTGGGCCTGCTGTGCAACAGCAGCCGCGGCACCAGCATCAGCGGCCTGGCCAGCCACTGCATGCTTGCCAGCCTTGGTGACGATGACGACACCTCCCTGTCGCGCCGGGTCACTGGCACGGCAGCCTTCAACCGTCCCGGTGGCCGCCTCGGCATCACCGCCGGCAGCGGCCGCGACACCTTGCCGGCGTGGTTGGCAGGGCCGAACAAATCCCCGGCGATGCGCGCCGAACAGAACGACCTGACCGTGTTCGGCCAGAAGAACATCGGCCGCGAGGGGTTTGTGTCCATTGGCGGCACCTATGCCAAAGCGCGCCTCGTGCCGTTGTCCGACATGTCTCCGGCCCTGGTGGACCGCTGGGACAGCAAGAGCCTGACCATCGGTGCAGGCTATGGCAATTTCAGCGGGAACATCATCGGCCGGGTGGTCGATGTCCCCGGCCAGCCCGGCAAATGGGAAGGGCTGGGCGTCGGCCTGACCTGGCGCACGCCGTGGAGCGGTCAACTGACCGTCGGCGCCGAAAACGTCATCACCCGGGGCAAGAACCCCTTCGCGCCGCGCAACGAGAGCACCGAAGAGGGCACCGTCCCGTACGTACGCTACGAGCAGGATCTCTGATCCCCCCGACAGCGGGCATCGCCCAACAAAAAACGCGCCCACCGGCGCGTTTTTTTGTGCCTGCGCGTCCCGAGGGGAGCTGGGCTGCCTCCCTTGCCGACCGGCGATGGCGGCTCGATGGGAGGCGTTCGCATTCATGCCATAGCGCGTCTGAACTGAATAGGAACCTTGATACATTCGGTGACAAATTTGTCGTCGAATTTTCATCACACAGCCTTAATGATTGAGGCCGGAATCGCGATCCGTCTCACCAAGCCATTGTTTTACATGTAACTTTTCAAACTTCACGCTGTCCACATCGTTTGTTAACGATGCTTTAATTCTTTGGAATCCGCAGTTACTATCGAGTCAGCCTCGTGGTCTTTGAAGCGCCCTTTCGCTTCGCCACAGGCAGACACCCCAGTGAAGTACCCAAGATTCCCCTTGGAGAGAGAGAGCAAATGAACGTTAAGTCCAACCCGCTGCGTGATGCAGTGGTGGTCGCGCTGATCGCGTCCGCCGCTGTTTCCACCGCGCAGGCGCAGGAAGCCGCCAACCCGACCAACCTGGACCGCATCTCGGTTACCGGTTCGCGCATCAAGAGCACCGACGTCGAGACCTCGCAGCCGGTCCTGAGCCTGAGCCGTGCCGACATCGAAAAGCAGGGCGTCACCTCCGTGGCCGACATCCTGCAGCGCATCTCCGCCAGCGGCGCTGCCCTGAACCGTACGTACAACAACGGCGGCGACGGCAGCTCGGGCATCAGCCTGCGCAACCTCGGCAGCGAGCGCACCCTGGTGCTGGTCAACGGCCGTCGCTGGACCACCGGCATCACCGGCAGCGTCGACCTGAACACCATCCCGACCGCGATGGTCGAGCGTATCGACATCCTGAAGGATGGCGCCTCGACGATCTACGGCTCGGACGCCATCGCCGGCGTGGTCAACATCATCCTGAAGAACAACTTCGATGGTGCCGAAGCCAACGTCTACAAGGGCCAGTACAGCCAGGGCGACGGCGAGCGCGACGCCTATGACTTCACCCTGGGCACCACCACCGACCGCGCATCGCTGATGCTGGGCGCTTCCTACGTCAAGGAAGGCAAGGTCATGGCCGGTGACCGTGCGATCTCCGCCGGTGGCCCGCCGTTCTTCAGCGGCCAGAGCACCACCGGCGTGCCGGGCTCGTACATCCGCAACGGCGACCGCTACGTGATCCTCAACGGCGTGGAAACCCTGTTCGATTCGGACATCCACGGCTACAACACCTCGCCGGACAACTACCTGCTGACCCCGCAGGAACGCACCTCGCTGTTCGCGACCGGCTCGTACAACCTCACCGACAACATCACCTTCAAGACCGAAGCGCTGTACAACGAGCGCAAGTCCGAGCAGCTGCTCGCGGCGATGCCGGTGACCGGCCAGCGCCTCAGCGCCAACAGCATGTACAACCCGTACGGCGTTGACCTGACCAGCGTTGCCCGCCGCTTCAACGAAACCGGCGGCCGTTCGTTCAACCAGAACGTCAAGAACTGGCACTTCTACGGTGGCTTCGAAGGCTTCTTCGAATTCGCCGGCCGCACCTTCGACTGGGATGCCGGTTACCGCTACGACAAGACCGACGAGAACGTGCTGACCTACGGCCTGTTCAACCGTGCCAACCTGGCGAACGCCTACGGCCCGTCGGAAATGCGCGACGGCAAGCCGGTCTGCGTCACCGCACCGGGCGGCGCCGTGATCGCCGACTGCGTGCCGGTCAACCCGCTGGGTCCGGAAGGCTCGATCTCGCAGGACGCGATCAACTACACCGCCTTCACTGCGCACGACTCGTCGGCCCTGGTCTCGAAGGGTTACTACGCCAACATCTCCGGCACCATCGTGCCGCTGCCGGCCGGTGACCTGGCCTTCGCTGCCGGTTACGAATACCGCAAGGAAAGCGGCCAGTTCGATCCGGATGCGTTCATCGCTTCGGGCCTCAGCACCGGCAACGGCGCCAAGCCGACCAAGGGTGGCTACGACCTGGACGAGGTCTACCTGGAACTGTCGATCCCGGTGCTGGCTGACCTGCCGGGCGCCAAGCTGCTCGACTTCAGCGCCGCAACGCGCTACTCGAAGTTCAGCAACTTCGGCAACACCACCAACAACAAGTTTGGCTTCCGCTGGAAGCCGATCGACGACCTGATGCTGCGCGGCAACTACTCCGAAGGCTTCCGCGCACCGAGCATCAACGACCTGTACGCAGGCGATGCCGATTCGTTCGAAACCTTCGTTGATCCCTGCTCCCTGCACAGCGGCCGCCGTTCCGGCGCGATCGCCCAGCGTTGCGCCGACGAAGGCGTGCCGGGCAACTTCGTGCAGCCGGGTGGCGGCAGCGGTGGTCGTCAGGGTCCGGAAGCCTTCACCTGGACCTCCAACGACAACCTGCAGCCGGAAACCTCGACCAGCAAGACGCTGGGCCTGGTGTGGAGCCCGAGCTTCGTGTCCGGCCTGAACGTGACGCTGGACTGGTGGCAGATCGAAGTTGAGAACGCGATCACCCGTCCGGACATCCAGGACATCGTGAACTACTGCTACACCGGTTCGGCACAGCAGCAGGCCGTTTACTGCCCGCTGATCACCCGCGATCCGACCTACGGCACCGCCGTGCAGAACTACGCCATCACCAACGTGCGCATGCCGCTGCTGAACCTGGCCTCGTACAACGTGGAAGGCTGGGACCTGGGCATCGCCTACCGTCTGCCGGAAACCAGCTTCGGCCAGTTCAGCATCAACCTGGATGCGACCTACCTGAGCAAGTGGGAGACCAAGGCGACCGCCGATGCAGTGGCTGATGGCCGTCAGGGCAACTACCTGAACCAGGATCCGTACTGGCGCATCCGTGGCAACCTGTACGTCGACTGGAGCTTCAAGGACTTCGGCGTCAACTACGGCCTGCGTTACAAGTCGGGCATGAAGGAAGAATGCCCCTTCGATCCGGATGAAGATCCCGTTGCGTTCGCCTACTGCTCCGACGGAGCGGCTGGCAACTACATCGGCGCCACCACGTACCACGACATCCAGTTCCGCTACAACACCCCGTGGAACGGCACCATCAACGTGGGCGTGAACAACCTGTGGGACAAGCAGCCGCCGACCTCGTACGTCGTGGCCTACAACATGTTCGACCCGCAGTACGACCTGCCGGGCCGCTACATGTACATGCAGTACAAGCAGAAGTTCTGATCGATCCACTGATCGGTACCTGATGCAGCAACGGCCCCGAAAGGGGCCGTTGTCGTTTGCGCTGCCGGAGACCGTGCGCGCATGAAAAAGGCCGCGTTTCCGCGGCCTTCTGGTGTTCTCGCCCGCAGCGCCGATCAGCCCGGAATCAGCGTCTCGATCACGTGCTCGACGTAGGCCTCGAAATCCTCGCGGGCCTGCTTGGGCTGCTGCAGCTGCAGCGACAGCTGCAGGAAGCCGACGTACGCGGCATAGGCCAGCCGTGCGCGGTGCTGTGCATCGGTGCGGCTGAGGCCGGCCTGCCGGAACGACGCCACCAGGTACTCCAGGCGCCGATGCGACACGCGATCGATCACCGGGCGCACCATCGGGTGATCCAGCGCCTTGAGCAGCTCGCTGTAGATGATGTGCGGCTGCACTTCATGGGCCACCACCTGGAACAGCTGGCGCAGGCGCACACGCGGGTCGGTCACGTCGGCCAGGCTGCCGAACACCTGCTCCTGCTCGAACAGCTCCCAGCGCTCCAGCGCGGCCTGCAGCAGGGCATCGCGCGACGGGAAGTGCCAGTAGAAACTGCCCTTGGTCACCCCCAGCCGACGGGCCAGTGGTTCGACTGCAACGGCGCCGACGCCCTGCTCGGCAATCAGATCCAGTGCGGCCTGGGCCCAGTCTTCGGCACTCAGGCGGCTGTTGCGGCCGGCACGTGGCTCGCCGGCGGAAGCTTCGGGTTCATTCATGAGGTAATTTAACCATACGCTGGGGTTGGTTGCAGTACGTGGTTGCATCGGCAACCGCCCTATCCCAGTCAGGGCAAGGGATCCGCTCACCATACCCCCAAGTATTGACATCGACCAGCACCGGTCCATACTAGCGAGTATGGTCACTCCTTCTTCTACCCTGCCCCGTTTTGACGATGAGCGACTGACCGGCGCGCACGATGCCGTGCTGGCTGCCACCCGCTCATCCCCCGGGCGTCGTGGCACGGTGCTGTTCGCACACGGCTTCGGCCAGACCCGGCATGCCTGGACCGCCGCCGCGCAGACCCTCGCCGGCGCCGGCTACCAGACCCTGGCCTACGATGCCCGCGGCCACGGCGACTCCGACTGGAACCCCGCCGCCCTGGCCTATCACGGCGAACAGTTCGCCGACGACCTGATCGTGCTCGCCGGTGAACAGCCGCAGCCGCCGATCCTCGTCGCCGCGTCGATGGGCGGGCTGTTCGGCCTGCTCGCCGAGTCGCGCTGGCCCGGCTTGTTCTCGGCGATGGTGCTGGTGGACATCACCCCGCGCTGGGATACCGCCGGAGTCGAACGCATCCTGATGTTCATGACCGCGCATCCGGACGGCTTCGCCTCGCTGTCGCAGGCGGCGGACGTGATCTCGGCGTACATGCCGCACCGCCCGCGCAAGTCCGAGGACGCGCTGCGCGCCCTGCTGCGCGAGGATGGCCACGGCCGCTGGCGCTGGCATTGGGATCCGCGCCTGGTCGCCGAACTGGCGCGCGACAGCGAACAGCACCAGGACGCGCTCGCCGAGGCGGCGCGCCAGGTGAAATGCCCGTTGCTGCTGGTCAGCGGCGGGCGCAGCACCCTGGTCACCCCGCAGACGGTGGCCGAATTCCTCGCGCTGGTGCCGCACGCTCGCCACGTGCAGTTGCCGGAGGCCACCCATATGGTCGCCGGCGATGACAACAGCGCCTTTACCGCTACTGTGTTGGACTATCTGGACGTGTTGCCCTCGGCCTCCGCCGTGGCACAGTCCGCCACTACCGAGCACGTCACCGGAGCACGCTCATGAGCATTGTCGTTCCCTTCCTGGCCCTCCTGCTGGCGGGGGCCATCGTCGCCTACCACCGCATGCGGCTGATCACCTGGACGCTCGTCAGCGTCGCGCTGCTGGTCGCCTGCTGGTTCATTCCCTACGTCAACCAGACCGCCACGATCGTGGCTGCCGCCATCGTCGCGGTGATCGCCGTGCCGTTGCTGCTGCCGTTCATCCGCAAGCCGCTGCTGACCGCGCCGATGATGAAGGTGTTCCGCAAGGTGCTGCCGCCGCTGTCGCAGACCGAGCGCATCGCCCTGGAAACCGGCTCGGTCGGTTTTGAAGGCCAGCTGTTCACCGGCGACCCCGACTGGAACATCCTGCTGAACTACCCCAAGCCGCAGCTTACCGCCGAAGAACAGGCCTTCCTGGATGGCCCGGTCGAAGAGCTGTGCAGGATGGTCAACGACTGGGAAATCACCCACGTCTACGCCGACCTGCCGCCGGAACTGTGGAGCTTCATCAAGAAGAACAAGTTCTTCGGCATGATCATTCCAAAGGAATACGGCGGTCTGGGCTTCAGCGCGCTGGCGCACCACAAGGTGATCCAGAAGCTGGCATCGGTGTCGAGCGTGGTGAGTTCCACCGTCGGCGTGCCCAACTCGCTGGGCCCGGGCGAACTGCTCAACCATTACGGCACCCAGGCGCAGAAGGACCAGTACCTGCCGCGCCTGGCCGACGGCCGTGAAGTGCCCTGCTTCGGCCTGACCGGCCCGTTCGCCGGCTCGGACGCCACCTCCATTCCCGATTACGGCATCGTCTGCAAGGGCGAGTGGAACGGCGAGCAGGTGCTCGGCGTCAAGCTCACCTTCGACAAGCGCTACATCACCCTGGCCCCGGTGGCCACGCTGATCGGCCTGGCCTTCCGCATGTACGATCCGGATGGGCTGATCGGCACCACCCGCGACATCGGCATCACGCTGGCACTGCTGCCGCGCGACACCGCCGGTGTCGAAATCGGCCGCCGTCATTTCCCGCTCAACTCGACCTTCCAGAACGGCCCGATCCGCGGCAAGGGCGTGTTCATCCCGCTGACCCAGCTGATCGGCGGTGCCGAGATGGCCGGCAAGGGCTGGAACATGCTCAATGAGTGCCTGGCCGTGGGCCGCTCGATCACCCTGCCGTCCACCGCCAGTGGCGGTGCCAAGGCCGGCGCGGTCGTGACCGGCGCATATGCACGCATCCGCAAGCAGTTCGGCCTGTCGGTCGGCCGCTTCGAAGGCGTGGAAGAAGCCCTGGCACGCATCGGCGGCAAGGCCTACGCGATCAGCGCGCTGTGCCAGGCCACCGCCGCCGCCGTGGACCGCGGCGACGTGCCGTCGGTACCGTCGGCGATCGCCAAGTACCACTGCACCACCATGAGCCGTGAAGTGATCTCGGACATGATGGATGTGATCGGCGGCAAGGGCATCATCCTGGGGCCGCGCAACTTCGCCGGCCGCAGCTGGCAGGCCGCACCGATCGCGATCACGGTCGAAGGCGCCAACATCATGACC
>NZ_JBMWDP010000032.1:0-48770 GCF_049545505.1 Stenotrophomonas sp. NPDC077421
GGTCGACCTTGTTGACCACCACGATCGGCTTGAAGCCCATCGCGAAGGCCTTCTGGGTGACGAAGCGGGTCTGCGGCATCGGGCCGTCCATCGCGTCGACCAGGATCAGCACGGTGTCCACCATCGACAGCACGCGCTCCACTTCGCCGCCGAAGTCGGCGTGTCCGGGGGTGTCGACGATGTTGATGCGGTTCTTGATGCCGGTCTTCTTGTCTTCCCAGGTGATGGCCGTGTTCTTGGCCAGGATGGTGATGCCGCGTTCCTTTTCCTGGTCATTGCTGTCCATCACGCGCTCTGCGAGCACGGTGCGCTCGGAGAGGGTGCCGGACTGCTTGAGCAGCTGGTCGACGAGGGTGGTCTTACCGTGGTCGACGTGGGCGACGATGGCGATGTTGCGAAGATTTTCGATAGACATGCGAAAGGGGGCCAGTCGGCGCCGGATTTGGAAAAAGAAGTCCAACATTATACGGCCAACATGACCAATCGCGAAAAGTGCCTCGCATCCCTTGCCGGACGGGCATTCAGGTAGCGCCGGCCGCTGGCCGGTCCCCAGGCTGAACACGGCATGGACACCGGGGTGGGGGGCGGCGGCCGGCATGACGACCATTGTCGGGCGGGCCGGCGGATAATCACGGGTGTATCCTATGCAGCTAACGACAAACCCCCGTACCCCAAGGATTTGCATGTCCCTCATCGCCACTTTCGACACTACCCAGGGCCCGATCAAGGTCGAGCTGTTCGCCGACAAGGCACCCAAGACCGTCGCCAACTTCGTGAACCTGGTCAAGAAGGGCTTCTATGACGGCCTGATCTTCCATCGCGTGATCCCCGACTTCATGATCCAGGGCGGCTGCCCGCAGGGGCGTGGCACCGGCGGCCCGGGCTACAAGTTCGAGGACGAAAAGAACGGCGTGAAGCACCAGATCGGCTCGCTGTCGATGGCCAACGCCGGCCCGAACACCAACGGCAGCCAGTTCTTCATCACCCACATCAAGACCGACTGGCTGGACGGCAAGCACACCGTGTTCGGCCAGGTGCTGGAAGGCCAGGCCATCGTCGATTCGGTCAAGCAGGGCGACGTGATCCATTCGATCACCCTGGAAGGCGACACCGACGCCGTGCTGGCCGCCCAGGCCGACCAGGTGGCCGAGTGGAACAAGATCCTCTCCGCCTGATCCCCTCCAACGGCCTCCTGTAACGGGAGGCCGTTTCGCGTTTCCGGCCGCCCCGCCAGGTTTTCCCCGCCCGGTGGCCACTCCCACACAGCTTTTTAGCAGAGGAAATCCCCATGAAAGCACCTGTTCGTGTTGCCGTGACCGGCGCCGCCGGCCAGATCGGCTACGCCCTGCTGTTCCGCATCGCTTCCGGCGAAATGCTGGGCAAGGACCAGCCGGTCATCCTGCAGCTGCTCGAGCTGCCGGTCGACAAGGCCCAGGCCGCGCTGCGCGGCGTGATGATGGAACTGGAAGACTGCGCCTTCCCGCTGCTGGCCGGCATGGTGGGTACCGATGACGCCGAAGTGGCCTTCAAGGATGCCGACATCGCCCTGCTGGTCGGCGCGCGTCCGCGCGGCCCGGGCATGGAGCGCAAGGACCTGCTGCTGGAAAACGCCAAGATCTTCACCGCGCAGGGCGCGGCGCTGAACAAGGTCGCCAGCCGCAACGTGAAGGTGCTGGTGGTCGGCAATCCGGCCAACACCAACGCCTACATCGCCATGAAGTCGGCGCCGGACCTGAATCCGCGCAACTTCACCGCCATGCTGCGCCTGGACCACAACCGTGCCCTGAGCCAGCTGTCGTCCAAGCTGGGCAAGTCGGTCGGTGGCATCGAGAAGCTGGTCGTGTGGGGCAACCACAGCCCGACCATGTACCCGGACTACCGTTTCGCCACCGCCGATGGTGCCTCCGTCGCCGATGCGATCAACGACCAGGAATGGAATGCCGGCACCTTCATCCCGACCGTGGGCAAGCGCGGCGCGGCGATCATCGAAGCCCGTGGTTCGTCCTCGGCTGCCTCGGCCGCCAATGCCGCCATCGACCACGTGCGCGACTGGGTGCTGGGCAGCAACGGCAAGTGGGTGACGATGGGCGTGCCGTCCGACGGCTCCTACGGCATCCCGGAAGGCGTGATCTTCGGCTTCGCGGTGACCACCGAGAATGGTGAGTACACCCTGGTCAAGGATCTGCCGGTTGACGACTTCAGCCAGAAGTACATCGACAAGACCCTGGCCGAACTGGAAGAAGAGCGCGCCGGCGTCGCCCACCTGCTGGGTTGATCGCGCGCTGCGACTGCATGTGAAAAACGCCGGGCTTGCCCGGCGTTTTTTTTGCTCTTCGACGCTTGGCGGAGGCTCTTCGGTCCACGTCATCGCAAGCCTCGAGGGCCCCGCCGCGGCAACTCGACCCGCCGGCGGCCGCGTCTGTTCCAGGCAGCGCACGCCCGGGCGCCTTACGACCAAGGTAGAACGGCTCGGCAGCCGGCATCGGACTATGCTCGATTCATGGCTTTGTCTGGGAGGGCTGTCATGCGTTACGAAGCGATGTACCGACGTTCCATCGAAGAACCCGAGGCGTTCTGGGCCGAGGAGGCGCAGCGCATCTACTGGCATAAAGCGCCGGAGCGGATCCTGGACTACAGCAACCCGCCGTTCCGGCGCTGGTTCGTGGGCGGTGAAACCAACCTCTGCTACAACGCGGTGGACCGCCATCTGGTCGAGCGGCCGGACCAGCTGGCGCTGGTGACCGTCTCGACCGAAACCGACGTCACCCGCGAGATCACCTACCGCGAGCTGTACCGCGAAGTGAATGCCTTCGCGGCGGTGCTGCAGCGACTGGATGTGCAGCGTGGTGATCGCGTGGTGATCTACATGCCGAACATGGCCGAAGCCGTGTTCGCGATGCTGGCCTGCGCGCGCATCGGTGCGATCCACTCGGTGGTGTTCGGCGGCTTCGCCGCGCACAACCTGGCGCTGCGCATCGACGATGCCGAACCCAAGCTGCTGATCGCCGCCGATGCCGGCAAGCGCGGTGGCAAAGTGATCCCGTACAAGGCGATGGTCGATGCCGCCTGCGCCGAAGCGCAGTCGCCGCCGCCGCACGTGCTGATCGTCTCGCGCGGGCTGGACCCGGCCGAGCCGAAGGTGCCGGGCCGCGACGTCGATTACGCCACCCTGCGCGCCGAGGTCGGCGACCAGGACGTGCCGGTGGTGTGGCTGGAATCGAGCGAACCGAGCTATCTGCTGTACACCTCCGGCACCACCGGCAAGCCCAAGGGCGTGCAGCGGGATGTGGGCGGCTACGCCGTGGCGATGGCGCAGTCAATGGAAACGGTGTTCGACTGCCGGCCCGGGCAGGTGATGTTCTCCACCTCCGATGTCGGTTGGGCGGTGGGGCATTCCTACAATGTCTATGGACCGCTGATCGGCGGCTGCACCTCGCTGCTCTATGAAGGGCTGCCGACCCACCCCGATCCGGGCATCTGGTGGGCGTTGTGCGAACAGTACGGCGTGCGCACGCTGTTCTCCTCGCCTACCGCGATCCGCGTGCTGAAAAAGCATGACGTGGACTTCATCCGCCGCCACGATCTGTCCGCCCTGCAGTACGTGTTCCTGGCCGGCGAGCCGCTGGACGAGCCCACCGCGCACTGGATCAACGACGCGCTCGGCAAGCCGATCATCGACAACTACTGGCAGACCGAAACCGGCTGGCCGGCGCTGACGCTGCTGCCCGGCGTGGACATGAAGCCGGTGCGTTTCGGTTCGCCGGGGTTCCCCAACCTGGGCTATCGGATGAAGGTGATCGACGAGACCACCGGCGAGGAAGTGCCGGCCGGGCAGAAGGGCGTGCTGGTGATGACCCCGCCGCTGCCGCCGGGCTGCATGACCACGGTGTGGAAGGACGACGACCGCTTCCTGCAGAGCTACTTCAGCCACTTCAAGGAGCTGCTGTACAGCTCGCTGGACTGGGCGATCCGCGACGAGGACGGCTACACCTTCATCCTGGGCCGCACCGACGATGTGATCAACGTGGCCGGGCACCGCCTGGGCACGCGCGAAATCGAAGAGTGCATCGCCGGCCATCCGCTGGTCGCCGAAGCGGCCGTGATCGGCGTCAAGGACGAACTCAAGGGCCAGGTGCCGCTGGTGTTCGTTACCCTCAAGCAGGCCACCACCGAGCCGGCGGCGGTGATCGCGGAGATGATGCAGCGTGTGACCCGGTCGCTGGGGGCGGTGGCACGACCGGCGCACGTTCACATCGTCAACGCGCTGCCGAAGACACGCTCGGGCAAGCTGCTGCGCCGCTCGCTGCAGGCCTTGGCGGAGGAGCGTGATCCGGGGGACCTGTCCACCCTGGACGACCCGGGTGCGCTGGACGAGATCCGGCGCGCGCTGGGGCGCTGACCCGCACCGTCCGCGTCGCAGGGTGCAGGCGCGCCTGCGCGGCCCCGGAATGGGGGGGGGGCGCGCCACCCGCAGGTATCCGCAGTTCCGCGCGGACGCCTGACCCGCCCGTTGCTGCACCGCATTATCGGGGGCGGCCAGCCTCAGGTAAGCTCCGGGCGTGACCGCTGCAGGCCCCCGGCGCCTGGCGTCGCGCGCTGGGGACACGGCGCGCGCGGGGACGTCGGCGTGGGCAATCGCCTGGAACGGTCGCAAGGGGGCGCACGTGCACCGGCCAACGGCTGGCGGCCGCGCGTGGCAATGCAGCAGGTGACAGGGGGAAGCACCACATGGCGTACATCCATGCCAAGACGGCCGCGGGCCGTCAGGAAATCGAGGACCGCGCGCGGCGTCTGCCGCCGTCATTGCGGTCCATTCTGTTGATGGTCGATGGTCAGCGCGATGACGATGCGTTGACCGCGGTGCTGCCGGGCCTGCGCGCGCCCGACGACGCGCTGGCGCAGCTTGCCGGGATGGGACTGATCGAGATCGTCGGCGGTGCGGTGGCACCGCCCGCCGCGCGCACGCTCACCGCCGGCCGTGAGAAGGACCCGGACCTGTACAAGCGCCTGTACGACTGGATGAGCGAATCGGTACGCAGGCACCTCGGGCTCAAGGGGTATTTCATGCAGCTCAAGATCGAGCGTTGCACCGATGCCGGCGCGCTGGAAAAACTGTGGCCGGACATGGCCGCTGCCGTCGCCAAGGCCAGGAGCCCGGCGCTGGCCAATCGCTGGCTGAGCGATACCCACGCGCTGCTCGATGTACCTGACGCACCAACGCCACCGCTGCAGGACACGGTGGCCGCGGTTCCGGGCTGACGCGTGGCGCAGCGCAAGGGTGGTGGTCGCCGCGCACCGGCGTTACCTTGCCAGGCTACACATGCAGGAGCCACGCGATGGACCCCACGAAGGACGATGACGGCACCCCGGGCTGGGATGCCATCAACGCGGCCCTGGCCGCGCTGTATCCCGGCCAGGAGCCGACGCACTACGGCACGGCGCTGCCCTACACGCTGGGCGGCAATGATCCGCTGGACGGCATCAGCGTGTACCGGGCCGACGTTCCGCGCCCGCACTGGCATTACGTCACCTACGGCTTCTCCGAGCTGTACGACAAGCAGAGCGACGACGCGGTCGACAGCGGCTATGGCTTCGAGCTGACCTTCCGCCTGGCGGTGGACGACGATGCCGCCAGTCCGCCCACGTGGCCGATGAACCTGCTGCAGAATCTCGCCCGCTACGTGTTCGCCACCGGCAACGTGTTCGAAGCCGGGCATCACATGGATGCCAACGGGCCAATCGCGTTGGACACCGACACCTGCCTGCGTCATGTGGCGTTCCTGCCCGACCCGCAGCTGCCGGCGCGCGACACCGCCAACGGTCGCCTGGTCTTCCTGCAGGTGATCGGCGTGAGCGATGCGGAGATGGCGGCAATCAAGCGCTGGTCCACCGATGGCGTGCTGCATGCGCTGGCGCCGCGCATGCCGTTGTGGATCACCGACCTGCATCGCCCCTCCCTGCTTGACGATGCGGACCTGGCCCGGCAGGTGGAGGCGGGCAGCGCCCGCGACGGCTCCAGCACCGCGCTGCTGTTCGTGGAAACCCTGGCGTGGCGTGAGGAGGGTGACAGCACGGTGCTGGTGCTTGGTGCCGGCCAGGTGCCAAGCCTGCTGGACCTGCTGCCGCTGCGTCTGCGTTACGGCCACCCGCTGACCGTGATCGGCGGCGATCGCGAGTGGACCTTCCAGCCCGGTGAACGCGATGCGTTGCGCCGTGGCGAGGGCGGGATGACGTGCACGTTGACGCCGGCAAGCCTGGACGCGCTGCTGCGCGACGTGCGTGCCCAGCGCGGTCGCTACCCGTTGCCCGGTACCGGTCTGGTGGTGGAGGTAGTGCCCACCGCGCTGCGCGACGCGCAGGACAACGTCGTACGCGAGATAGGCTGAGCGGTGCGTGGCGACGATAACGAAAGAGCCCGGCATGGCCGGGCTCTTCGTTGATCGTTCGTCGTCCCGCTCAGAGCAGGCCTTCAGCCTTCAGCGCGGCCTGCACGCCTGGGTCGGCATCCATGCGCTGCTTGAACGCGGCGATGTTGTCCAGGCCGGTCAGGTCGACCTTGGCGCCGGCCGCCCAGCGCAGCGTGATGTAGAAATACGGATCGGCGAAGCTGCGGAACCCGGCCAGCCACTGGCGGCCTTCCAGCTGCGTGTTGGCGCGTTCGAACAGGCCGCGCAGGCGCTTGTGCGCGGCGGCGCGGATGGCGTCGTACTGGCTTTCGTCGCCGATGTAGTTGCCCGGCCCGAACAGCGGCGAAAACGCCGGGTGCAGGTCCGAATTGACGAAGGACAGCCAGCGGGTGGCTTCGGCACGCTGCCGGGCGCTGCCGTCGCCGGCCAGACCCGCCTGGGGATGGGTATCGGCGATGTACCCCATGATCGCGGCGTTCTGGGTCAGTACGAAATCGCCGTCGACCACCGCCGGTACCGAGCCGGCCGGATTGATGGCCAGGAACGCAGGCGCCTTCAGGGTTTCCTTGGTCAGCAGTTCCACGTCATACGGCTGGCCGGTCCACTGCAGGGCAATGTGGTCGGCGGTGGAGCAGGCACCGGGCTTGCTGTACAGCTTCATGGGAACTCCGTTGCGGATGGTGATGGGTGAGCCGCTCACTATTCCAGAGCGGGCCACGCATCCTCAACGGTATGGCTGTAACAGATCGTTACGACGTGCGCGGCTTGAGTTTCTGCACGCGATAGAACGTGTGGTCGCCGATGGTGGCCACCTGGTAGGCATTGCGCCAGCTCGGATTGGCGATGGCCAATGCGGCGAAGTGGCTCGCGCCGGGCACGATCTCCTTGCGCTCGCCCACCGGCAGCGCCCAGTTGCGCTCGGCGTCGAAGGCCACGGTCATCGCTTCCTGCCACGCGTCGGCGTTGCCGAGCTGCGTACCGGGGGCCACGATGGTCGGGGCGAAC
The DNA here is from genome assembly GCF_049545505.1 of Stenotrophomonas sp. NPDC077421. NCBI lineage: Bacteria > Pseudomonadati > Pseudomonadota > Gammaproteobacteria > Lysobacterales > Lysobacteraceae > Stenotrophomonas > Stenotrophomonas sp. NPDC077421. The sequence continues at coordinate 7,413 of NZ_JBMWDP010000032.1, forward strand.
TGCTTGCGCGCGGTGACCACCTGGCACATCGAGTCGCCCCACAGGCCGCTGTCCAGGCGGCGCAGGGCCACTTCCGCGACGGCTTGCTGGCCGCGCAGGGTCTGGTCACGCGCTTCGAGGTAGACGGTCGTGCTCAGGCACAACGAATCGGCGGCCGGCTGCGGCAACAACTGCGACAGCCAGAGAATCCAGGCCAGTTTCATAAATCTCCTTGCTCCGTATGGGCCGCACCTGGCTGTCCATCCGATCATTCGGACGGGGCGTGGGGTACGACTTGGCGTCATGGGGAGGCGGCCATCGGGGCCGCCCGGTGGCGGACCCGATCAGGATGACGGGTCCGCGCGCTCACTCGAACTGGGTGGTGAGCGGGAAAGTTGGCGCACGATAGGGGGCCATTTCCCAATGCATCCTGAACCCGAAGACTTGACATTCAGGTTCGGAGGGCGGCCGAATTCGCCCATTCAGGGAGTGCCGGCCGCGCGCCGGCAACCCGTTTTACAGCGCCGCCGCCAGCTCGCTGCCCTGGCGGATCGCGCGCTTGGCATCCAGTTCGGCGGCCACGTCGGCACCGCCGATCAGGTGGGCCTGCACACCCGCCGCCACCAGTGCGGCGTGCAGATCGCGCCGCGGTTCCTGCCCCGCGCAGATCACCACGTGGTCGACCGGCAGGGTCTGTTCCTGGTCGCCCACGCGGACACGCAGGCCGGCGTCGTCCACGCCCAGGTATTCCACGCCGCCGAGCAGGGTCACGCCCTTGGCCTTGAGCGTGGCGCGGTGGATCCAGCCGGTGGTCTTGCCCAGGCGGGCACCCGGTCTGCCGGGGCTGCGCTGCAGCAGCCAGACCTTGCGGGCCGGCGCTTCCGGGGCCGGTCGCGTCAGCGCGCCGCGCGTCTCGAAACTCGGGTCCACGCCCCATTCGGCCATCCAGCGCGCCGTATCCAGCGCCGGCGACGGACCCTCGTGCACCAGGAATTCGCCGACATCGAAGCCGATGCCGCCGGCACCGATGATCGCCGCCTGCGGCCCCACGACCACCCGGCCGAGCAGCACGTCCAGATAGCTGACCACCTTGGGATGGTCGGCGCCGGGGAAATCGACCTGGCGCGGGGTGATGCCGGTGGCGACCACCACCGCATCGAAGCCGGCCAGCGTGGCGACATCGGCCACGGTGCCCAGCTTCAGCTCCACGCCGGTCTCGGCCAGCCTGTGCCCGAAGTAGCGCAGGGTTTCGTGGAACTCCTCCTTGCCGGGGATGCGCTTGGCGACGTTGAACTGGCCGCCGATCTCGCTGTTGGCGTCAAACAGCGTCACCCGGTGCCCGCGTTCGGCGGCCACGGTCGCGCATGCCAGGCCGGCCGGCCCGGCGCCGACCACGGCCACGCGCCGCGCGGTGGCGACCGGGCGGTAGACCAGCTCGGTTTCATGCACCGCCCGCGGATTGACCAGGCAACTGGCGGTCTTGTTCTCGAACACGTGATCCAGGCAGGCCTGGTTGCACGCGATGCAGGTATTGATCGACTCCGGGCGGCCGCTGCGTGCCTTGTTGGCCCACGCCGGATCGGCCAGCAGCGGGCGCGCCAGAGAGACCATATCGGCCCCGCCGCCGGCCAGGATGCGCTCGGCCACATCCGGCATGTTGATCCGGTTGGTGGCGATCAGTGGCACGCGCACGTGCGGCTTGAGCTTGGCGGTGACCCCGGCGAAGGCGCCACGCGGCACCGAGGTGGCGATAGTGGGAATGCGCGCCTCGTGCCAGCCGATGCCCGAATTGATCAGGGTCGCACCGGCGGCTTCGATCGCCTGCGCCTGCTGCACGATCTCTTCCCAGTTGCTGCCGTTGTCCACCAGGTCCACCAGTGACAGCCGGTAGATGATGATGAAATCCGGCCCGCACGCCTCGCGGATGCGGCGCACGATCTCCACCGCGAAGCGCATGCGCTGCGCGGCGTCGCCGCCCCAGCGGTCGGTGCGCTGGTTGGTGCGCGGGGCGATGAATTCGTTGATCAGATAGCCTTCCGACCCCATCACTTCCACGCCGTCATAGCCGGCCTCGCGGGCCAGCCGCGCGCTGCGCGCGTAATCGGCGATGTGGCGATCCACACCGCGTGCCGACAGCGCGCGCGGGGTGAACGGATTGATCGGTGCTTTCAGCCGGGACGGTGCCACCGACAGGGGGTGGTAGGCATAGCGGCCCGCGTGCAGCAGCTGCAGGCAGATACGGCCGCCGTTGTCGTGCACCGCACGGGTGACCTGGCGATGCGGACGCACCTCCCACGGCCAGGACAGTTTGCCGCCGAACGGCTTGAGCCAGCCCACCACGTTCGGGGCAAAGCCACCGGTGACGATCAGGCCGACGCCGCCGGCCGCACGCTCGGCGAAATACGCCGCCAGCCGGGGGAAGTCGCGGGCCCGGTCTTCCAGGCCGGTGTGCATGGACCCCATCAGCACGCGGTTGCGGAGCTGGGTGAAGCCCAGGTCCAGCGGGGTGAACAGGTGGGGATAGGCGGTGGATTCGGCGGCTGGCGACATGTCGATACGCTTGCGTACGGAAGCATGAAGCGTGCCGCGAAATGTCCCCAACGGCAAGGGGCGTCTGGTGGCGGGCGGCCGTTGAGGCGGGTGATGCCCGCCGCTGGCGCCAGCCCGACGGGGCGCCGGCCAGCGGCCGGCACTACCGGGCGGCGGCTGCCGGAGTGGGCCTGTGGATGCCGAAGAAGGGCAGAGTCACGCCGCACAGGGGGCCGATCAGCAGGGCGAAGGCGAGGGTGCCCACGCCGACGTCGCCACCGAGCTGCCAGCCGATCACCAGCACCGTGCCTTCGATCAGGCTGCGCACGATCCAGATCGGCCAGCCGGTCCGCGCGTGCAGGCCGGTCATCAGGCCATCGCGCGGGCCCGGGCCGAAGCGGGCGCCGATGTACAACCCGGTCGCCACCGCCACCAGCAGCAGGCCCAGCACGAACATCGGCACCTGCCATGCCAGGCCGTGCACCTCCGGCAGCAGCCACAGCCCGAACTGCGCGCTGGGGCCGATCAGCATCACGTTCAGTACCGTGCCCAGCCCCGGCTTCTGCCGGATCGGCCACCACAGCAGCAGGACCAGTGCGCCGATCACATTGGTCGCCACCCCGAACGACAGCGGGGTCTGCAGCGCGATGCCCTGCGACAGCACATCCCACGGGGCGACGCCAATGGCGGCACGGATCATCACCGCCGCGCCGATGCCATACAGGAACAGACCCAGCAGCAGCTGGGCCAGGCGGAGGGGGAGGGACGTGGGCATGGCGCGTTCACCGGAAAGGCCCTTGAATGTAGGGCCGGCCGGGACGCGCCGACAGATACAGATGCATACCAATCCGCGCCCACAGCGGCGCGTTGGCGGGTCAGTCCCAGCCGGACAGCACCAGCTTGCCGATCACCTCCCCGGCTTCGAGGCGACGGTGCGCCTCGCGCAGGTTTGCCGCATTGATCGGGCCCAGCAGCGTGTGCGCGGTGCTGCGCAGTTCGCCGGCGTCCACCAGGCTGGCCACGCGGTTGAGAATGCGATGCTGTTCGATCATGTCGTGGGTGCGGAAACGCGCCCGCGCGAACATGAATTCCCAGTGGATGCCGATGCACTTGGCCTTGTATGGATCGCCGATGCGCAGCGCGCCGCGCGGCTCCACGATCAGCCCGACATGCCCCTGCGGTGCCAGCAGGTCGCCGATCGCGTCCCAGTAGTGATCGGTATCGGCCAGATTCAGCACGACCTCGACCTGGTCGATGCCCAGCGCCTGAAGCTGTGGCAGCAGCGGCTGGCGATGGTCGATCACATGGTCGGCGCCCATCTGCGTGCACCACGCGCGCGTCGCGTCGCGGGAGGCGGTGGCGATCACCGTGAAGCCCGCATGCCGGGCCAGCTGGATCGCGATCGAGCCGACGCCACCGGCGCCGCCGATGACCAGCAGATGCTGCCCGGCATGATGGCGGTCATCGAAGCGCAGGGGCATGCGCTCGAACAGCAGTTCCCAGGCGGTGAGCGCGGTGAGAGGCAACGCAGCGGCATCCGCGGCGTCCAGCGTGGTGGGCTGGCGTCCGACCAGACGCTCATCCACCCACTGCCATTGGGCGTTGCAGCCCGGTCGGGTGACGTCGCCGGCGTAATAAACCGTATCGCCCGGCATGAAAGCAGTCACTTCCGGCCCGACCGCGTCCACCACGCCGGCGGCGTCAAAACCGAGGATGCGGGGCGACTCTTCCCGGCCCTCGCGCGGGGCACGCAGTTTGGTGTCCACCGGGTTGACCGAGATCGCCTGCACCCGCACCAGCAGGTCGCGTCCCTGCGGCGGGCCCGGCTCGGAAAGCTGCAGATCCTGCAGGGCCTCGGGGTCATCGACGGGCAGGTAGCGGGTCAGTCCCACGGCTTTCATGACAGCTCCGATATCGGGGTGTTGACGCCATCATACGGTTGCTGACATTGCTGTTTCTGCGCTGAATCAATGCGGGCATCGTGCAGGGGCGAAATACTCCCGGTTGGCACCCATAGCGGGATGAATCCCGGGAAACCCTTGTCATCAAAGGCGCTTGCGCAATTTCATCAACCTGTATACGGTGCCACCCGCTGGGCCGGGTAGGGGCCTGGCCGTTCTCTTCACATGTTACGGGACTGTTAACATCACCTTCACCCTCCTGAGCATAATGTTCGCGGCGGTGGCGTGCTGAATCGGCAGTCTGAAAACGACGCAGTAGTGCTGGCCCATGCCTCTACCGGTTTCATACCCCCGAAATAGGAGCTGTACTCAATGAACAAGAAGATCCTCACTGCCGCGCTGCTGGGCGGTCTGGCTTTCGCCCAGGCTGCATCGGCGCAGGATTTTGACGACCGCTGGTACCTGACCGGTTCGGCCGGCTTCAACTTCCAGGATAACGACCGTCTGACCAACGACGCTCCGTTCGTGACCCTGGGCCTCGGTAAGTTCATCAGCCCCAACTGGTCGCTGGACGGTGAACTGAACTACCAGAACCCGAACTTCGACGCCAACCAGGATCTGAACTGGAGCCAGTACGGCGCCTCGATCGACCTGCGTCGCCACTTCATCTCCGAAGGCCGTGGCTGGAACCCGTACCTGCTGATGGGTCTGGGCTACCAGAAGTCGGAAGAAGAGTACCCGGCGCTGGACAACAACGGTCCGCGTGAGCGCAAGGACGGCAACTTCGCCGCCAAGGTCGGCGTGGGTCTGCAGACCACCTTCGAAAAGCGCGTTGCTGTCCGTGCCGAAGTGGCCTACCGCGCTGACTTCGACGACCAGAGCATCGCTGCTCCGACGGAAGACTGGTTCGGCGACGTGCTGGCTTCGGTCGGCGTCGTGATCCCGCTGGGCCCGGCCCCGACCGCGGCTGTGGTTGCTCCGGCTCCGGTTGCCCCGAGCTGCGCCGACCTGGATGACGACGGTGACGGCGTCAACAACTGCGACGACAAGTGCCCGAACTCCCAGCCTGGCCAGACCATCGGTCCGGACGGCTGCCCGGTGCCGGTCTCCATCGACCTGAAGGGCGTCAACTTCGACTTCGACAAGTCGACCCTGCGTCCGGACGCCGTGGCGATCCTGAGCGAAGCCACCGAGATCCTGAAGCGTTACCCGGATCTGCGCGTTGAAGTGGCCGGCCACACCGACTCGAAGGGCACCGACGCTTACAACCAGAAGCTGTCCGAGCGTCGCGCCACCACCGTGTACGACTACCTGACCAAGAACGGCGTGTCCGCTTCGCGTCTGGTGGGTCCGATCGGCTACGGCGAGAGCCGTCCGATTGCTCCGAACACCAACCCGGACGGTTCGGACAACCCGGAAGGCCGTGCAAAGAACCGTCGTACCGAGCTGAACGTCCAGAACTGATCTGTCTGGTTGTACAGCCTCAGAAGAGGGCCCGGCATTGCCGGGCCCTTTTTTTTGCGCCCAAACGCCAAGCGCCGGACCACTGTCATTGCCATGCGCCTTCGGTTCGGCGGCGGCAGCTACCGAGCACGCCGACGCAGGCCGCATTGGATCTTTGCTTTAAATCCAACAAGTTGCCGTATTCATTGAATGTGGGATCTTGAAAGCCGTTGTGGCGCTGTTAAACTCGGCGCGTCGACCCCTTTCCTGGATGCATCCCATGCTGCGTATCGCACTGGCCACCGTGCTTGGCCTGGCCCTGGTTCCCGCCGCCCACGCAGCCGTGGATTGTTCGGCGAACACCAGCGCTTCGCCGCTGCCGCTGCCGGCCACCGCGATCGCGCCCGTGGCCGAGGAGCTGTACATCCGCAACGTGCAGCTCGGCATGCCGGCTGGTGTGCTGACCTCCAATTTCGACCAGCACCAGTCGCTGGACCGCGTGCTGCAGCGCCTGCGCATTGATGGCTGCCAGAACATCGCCAAGGCGATGCCGGGTGCACCGGCGATCAAGCCGAACGATCCGGCGGCCTACAAGCCGCAGACCGAGTTCGACAACACGCCGTGGCGCTTTGACATGAGCCAGAACGGCAAGCGCATGACCGCCGAGGAATTCGACGCCTGGATGAAGGCGCGCGGTGTGCGCGTGGTCAAGGCGCGTCCGGCGCCGGCTGCCGTCCCGGCCGCCGCGGAAGCACCGGCTGACACCAAGCCGGGCGAGAAGAAGTAAGCCGCCGCGCGCGGAGCTCATGACCACACGCCGGCCCCCCGCCGCGTCCGCGCCCCGACCACGCCGCCCCGAGCGGCGTGCGTCCCCGCAGAAGTCCCCCTCTCCGGGCAGTGCCGGGGCCGTGCGGCACGGCCTGGCCCGGGTGCTGTCCAAGGCGGGCCTGTGCTCGCGCACCGAAGCGGCGCGCTGGATTGCCGACGGACGGGTCACGGTGGACGGGCGGGTCATCAACAACCCCGAGTACCCGATCATCGATGGGCGCCACCAGGTGCGCGTGGATGGACGCGCGCTGGATGCGCCGCGGCGCATCCATCTGATGCTCAACAAACCGCGCGGGCTGGTCACGACCGCACAGGACGAGCAGGGCCGCGACACGGTCTACCGCTGCTTCGACGGTGCCGGCCTGCCGTGGATCGCGCCGGTGGGGCGCCTGGACAAGGCCAGCGAAGGGCTGCTGCTGTTCAGCAACGATCCGCAGTGGGCCGCCCGGCTCACCGACCCGACGACCGGGCCGGACAAGACCTATCACGTGCAGATCGACACGATCCCCGATGCCGCGCAGTTGCAGGCGCTGTGCGCCGGCGTCGAGGATGACGGCGAGCGCCTGTGCGCGCGGCGTGTCGACCTGCTGCGCAGCGGCGAGAAAACCGCCTGGCTGGAAGTGGTGCTGGAGGAGGGGCGCAACCGCCACATCCGCCGCCTGCTGGCCGCCGTCGACATCAATGTGCTGCGGCTGGTGCGCGTGGCCATCGGACAGCTGCCGATGGGTGAGCTGGGCAAGGGCGCCTGGCGCGAACTCAGCCAACACGATCTGGACCTGCTGTATGCCGCGGCCAAGGGCGCTGCGGCCTCACCGTGACCTCGCGGCCTGCCGGCATGTGGCAGGCCAGTCGACCCGGGCAATGGATGGCCTTCGAAGGGACATTCCGATCATCACCGGGAGCAAGACCATGCACGTCAACTCTTTCCACCGTTTCCTCCTGCGCGGCGGCTGCCTGCTGGCACCCGTCGCGCTGCTGGGCGCCTGCGGCGGCCATAAGCAGATGGCCAAGGCGCCGCCACCGGCGAGCGAACCGATCGTGGAGATCCACACGCCGGAGCTGGACGGCCGGGGCAGTTACCGTTTCCTGATGAGTGACGGCGACAGGCGCATGAGCGCCGACGAGTTCGATGCCTGGATGAAGGCCAACGGCATCCGCGTGGCCAAGGGCAACGCGCAGGATCGCGCCGCTGCGGTGGTGGTGGCCAGCAAGGAAACGGCGAAGGACAAGAAGAAAAAGAAATGACGCCCTGTGCGCGACCGGGCAAGGGCGGGCCAATGCCGTAGCGCGGGGCAATGCCCGCGCTACGGCAGGCGCTGATCACCCCTTGATGACGCCCAGCTCGACACCGATGCGGGTGAAAGCGTCGATCGCGCGATCCAGGTGCGCACGCGTATGTGCGGCGCTGATCTGGGTGCGGATGCGCGCCTGGCCCTTGGGCACGACCGGGAAGAAGAACCCGATCGCGTAGATGCCTTCCTCGAGCAGGCGCTCGGCGAATTTCTGCGCGAGCGGCGCGTCGTACAGCATCACCGGGCTGATCGGATGCACGCCCGGCTTCACGTCGAAACCGGCGGCCGTCATCTTCTGGCGGAAGTAGGCGGTGTTGTCGGCCAGCGTGCTGCGCAGGTCGCCGGCGGCGGCCAGCATCTCGAAGGCCTTGATGCCGGCAGCCACCACGTGCGGCGGCAGGGAGTTGGAGAACAGATAGGGGCGCGAGCGCTGGCGCAGCAGCTCGATCACTTCTGCGCTGGCGGTGGTGAAGCCGCCCAGCGCGCCGCCCATCGCCTTGCCCAGCGTACCGGTGATGATGTCGATCTTCTCCAGCACGCCCTTGACTTCGGCCGAGCCGCGGCCGGTGGCGCCGAGGAAGCCGGTGGCGTGGCATTCGTCGATGTGCACCAGTGCGTTGTACTTCTTCGCCAGCGCGGTGATCTCGTCCAGCGGCGCGATGAAACCGTCCATCGAGAACACGCCGTCGGTGGTGATCAGCTTGGTCCTGCAGCCGGCGGCATCGGCGGCCTGCAGCTGCGCTTCCAGGTCGGCCATGTCGCAGTTGGCGTAGCGGAACCGCTTGGCCTTGCACAGGCGCACGCCGTCGATGATCGACGCATGGTTGAGCGCATCGGAGATGATGGCGTCGTTTTCGCCGAGCAGCGGTTCGAACAGGCCGCCGTTGGCATCGAAGCAGGCCGCATAGAGAATGGTGTCCTGCTTGCCGAAGAAGTCGGCGATCTGCCTTTCCAGCTGCTTGTGCAGGTCCTGGGTGCCGCAGATGAAGCGCACCGATGCCATGCCGAAGCCGTGGCTGTCCAGCGCATCCTTGGCCGCCTGGATCAGGTCCGGGTGGTCGGCCAGGCCAAGGTAGTTGTTGGCGCAGAAGTTCAGCACCGTGCGGCCGTCATCCAGCGTGATCTCGGCCGACTGCGGGCTGGTGATGATGCGTTCGGACTTGAACAGGCCCTGGGCGCGGATCGCCTCCAGTTCTTCAACGTAGTGCTGGGTCAGCGGGGCGGTGATGGCGTCGCTCATGGCAGGCAGTCTTCGGCACGGGAAACCCGGGATTTTACCTGTCCCCGTCGGTACCGGGGCCGCCCTCCGGCGGCGCGCGGGTCGGGGCATGAGCGAAAACGGTTGCGCATGTGATTGTTGCATCGCAATATCAATCAGGTTAAAAAACCGTAAACCCCGCCGCACCTGCCCCCACGTCTGGAGAGACCCCGCATGAACCACGCCACGCGCTGCACCGCCGCCGTTGTGCTCTGCGCCGCCCTGCTTGCCCCGTTCGCCGCCGCTGCCCAGGACGAGACCGAGTCTCCCTTCAGCTGGAACGTCACCGCGGTATCGGACTACGTGTTCCGGGGTGTCTCCCAGACCGACGAGGACCCGACCCTGCAGGCCGGCTTCACCTACACCTCGCCGGTGGGCCTGTATGCCGGCGTGTGGGGCTCGGGCGTGGACTTCGGGCCGGGCGACCCGAACCTGGAGATCGACTACCTGATCGGCTACGGAGTGGATGTCACGGACGGCGTCAATTTCGACGTGCTGCTCAACCGCTACACCTACCCGGGCGCCAGCGAGCTGAACTACAACGAGCTGATCACCACCACCACGTTTGCCGAGCAGTACAAGCTCACGGTGGCCTACACCAACGACCTGTCCGGGTCCGATACCAAGAGCTGGTATTACGCGGTGGGCGGCGAGTGGGGCCTGCCCAATGACTTCACCCTGAGCGCGAACGTCGGCCGCACCTCGCTCGAGACCGATTTCGGCAAAGACTACACCGACTTCAACGTCGGCGTGAGCCGCCAGTTCGGCCTGTTCAACCTGGGTCTGGGCTACCACGGTACCGATGGTGCCGGTCGTGACAACAACGGCAGGCTGGCCGACAACCGCGTGGTGTTCACCGTGGCCGTGGGCAAATGACCTGACGCGGCGATGGGCATGAAAAAGGCGCCGAAAGGCGCCTTTTTCGTACCGACACCCGGTCGGTACCCAACCCGGCAGGGCATCACCTCCGTGGCAGGTCACGACCGGTGGTCGTGACGCGCCGCATGGTCAATTCCAGCTCAGCACGACCTTGCCGGCCTTGCCCTGTTCCATCAGGTCGAAGCCCTTCTGGAAGTCGTCGATCGGCAACTGGTGGGTGAGCACCTTGCCGAGCGGGAAGCCGGACAGTACCAGCTGGGTCATCTTGTACCAGGTCTCGTACATCTTGCGGCCGTAGATGCCCTGCACCGTGAGGCCCTTGAAGATGATCTTGTCCCAGTCGCAGCCGGCGCCCTTGGGCATGATGCCGAGCATGGCGATCTTGCCACCGTGGTACATGCAGTCGAGCATGTCGTTGAAGGCGCGCGGATTGCCGCTCATTTCCAGGCCCACGTCGAAGCCCTCCATGTGCAGGTCCTTCATCACGTCCTTGAGCGAGGTGTTGGACACGTTGACCACGCGGGTGGCGCCCATGTCGGCCGCCAGCTTCAGGCGGAAATCGTTGACGTCGGTGACCACCACGTTGCGCGCACCGATGTGCTTGCAGATGCCGGCAGCGATGATTCCGATCGGACCGGCACCGGTGATCAGCACGTCTTCGCCGATCACGTTGAACTCCAGCGCGCAGTGCGCGGCGTTGCCATACGGGTCGAAGAAGGCGGCCAGCTCGGACGGGATCTGGTCGGGGATCGGCCACAGGTTGCTGGCCGGCATCACCATGTACTCGGCGAAGGCGCCGTTGACGTTGACGCCGATGCCCACGGTGTTCGGGCACAGGTGCGGGCGGCCCCCACGGCAGTTGCGGCAGTGGCCGCACACGATGTGGCCTTCGGCCGAGACGCGCTGGCCGATCTCATAGCCGGTCACGCCTGGGCCGATCCCGGCGATGCGGCCGACGAATTCGTGGCCGATGGTCAGACCCGGCTTGATGGTGCGCTGGCTCCATTCGTCCCACAGGTAGATGTGCAGGTCGGTACCGCAGATGGCGGTCTTTTCCAGCTTGATCAGGACTTCGTTCGGGCCCGGGGTGGGGACCGGAACCTCTTCCAGCCAGATGCCCTTGGCGGCTTCACGCTTGACCAGGGCCTTCATTGTTTGCTGCGCCATCGGGGTGGAACTCGTCTGGGGGAAAACGCGGATTATAGAGCCGCCGGCAGTTTTCCCATGCTGCGTTGCGGGTGGTCCGGGGTCCCCCTGGGGGGCCATGACTTCCGGGCATCGGGGCGGGGCGGGTGCTGGGCTACACTCGGTGGTTCTTTCACCAGGGGCTGCTCAATGCGCTCGAACCTGCTCGCTTTCTCCGTCGTCGCCAGCCTTGGGCTGGTCCAGGTCGCCCATGCCGCCGAAGGCATGTGGGTGCCCCAACAGCTGCCGGAGATTGCCGGCCCGCTCAAGCAGGCCGGCCTGAAGCTGTCCCCGGAGCAGATCTCCAACCTGACCGGCGATCCGATGGGCGCGGTGGTGGCACTGGGTGGCTGCACCGCCAGCTTCGTGTCGCCGCAGGGCCTGGTGGTCACCAACCACCACTGTGCCTACGGCGCGATCCAGCTCAACTCCACCGCCGAGAAGAACCTGATCAAGGACGGCTTCAACGCACCGACCCTGGGCGATGAACTGAGCGCAGGCCCCAACGCCCGCGTATTCGTGCTCGACCAGATCACCGACGTGACCGACCAGGCCAAGGCCGCCATCGCCGCCGCCGGCAAGAACCCGCTGGCCCGCACCCGCGCGCTGGATGCCTTCGACAAGGCCCAGACCGCCGCCTGCGAAGCCGATGCCGGCTTCCGCTGCCGCCTGTACAGCTTCTCCGGCGGCAATACCTACCGCCTGTTCCGCAACATGGAAATCAAGGACGTCCGCCTGGTCTACGCGCCCCCGGGCAGCGTGGGCAAGTTCGGTGGCGACATCGACAACTGGATGTGGCCGCGCCACACCGGCGACTTCTCGTTCTACCGTGCCTACGTGGGCAAGGACGGCAAGCCGGCCGCGTTCTCGGCCGACAACGTGCCCTACCAGCCCAAGCACTTCCTGAAGTTCGCCGACCAGCCGCTGGGCGCCGACGACTTCGTGATGGTGGCCGGCTACCCGGGCCGTACCAACCGCTACGCGCTGGCCGCTGAGTTCAACGACACCGCCAGCTGGACCTACCCGACCATCGCGCGCCACTACAACGCGGTGATCGACCTGATCGGCAAGGCCGGCCAGCAGGACGCGGACATCAAGGTGAAGTACGCCGCCACGATGGCCGGCCTCAACAACACCGCCAAGAACTACCAGGGCCAGCTGGATGGCTTCAAGCGCATCGACGCCGCCGGCCAGAAGCAGGCCGAGGAAGCGGCCGTGCTGGCATGGCTGAAGAAGCAGGGCGCCGCCGGCAAGCCGGCGCTGGCCGCGCACGCGCAGCTGATCAAGCACCTAGAAGAAGGCCGCGCCACCCGCGACCGCGACCTGATCGTGGGCCAGTTCAACAACACCTCGGTGCTGGGTTCGGCAATCGCGCTGTATCGCCTGTCGATCGAGCGCAGCAAGGCCGACGCCGAGCGCGAAGCCGGTTACCAGGAGCGCGACCTGCCGTCGATCGAGGGTTCGCTCAAGCAGATGGACCGCCGCTATGTGGCGCGCATGGATCAGCAGCTGCAGGCCTACTGGCTGGGCCAGTACGCCGCACTGCCGGCCGCGCAGCGCAACAACGAGGTGCTGAACCAGTGGCTGGTGGGCAGCGACAAGGCCGCCATCGACGGTCTGGTGAGCAAGTTGTCGGGTACAAAGCTGGGCAGCCTGGATGAACGCCTGAAGTGGTTCAAGGCCGACCGCGCGGCATTCGAAGCCAGCACCGATCCGGCGATCCAGTACGCGGTGGCCGTCATGCCTGCGCTGCTGAAGCAGGAAGAGCAGAGGAAGACCCGCGAAGGCGAGTCGCTGGTCGCGCGTCCGCTGTACCTGCAGGCGCTGGCGGACTACAAGAAGAGCCAGGGCGAGTTCGTGTACCCGGACGCCAACCTGTCGCTGCGCATCACCTTCGGCAACGTCATGGGCTATGCGCCGAAGGACGGCGTGGCCTACACCCCGTTCACCACGCTGGAAGGCATCGTCGCCAAGGAAACCGGTACCGATCCGTTCGACTCGCCCAAGGCGCTGCTTGATGCGGTCAAGGCCAAGCGGTACGGCGGTCTGGAAGACAAGCGCATCGGCTCGGTACCGGTGAACTTCCTGTCCAACCTGGACATCACCGGCGGCAACTCGGGTTCGCCGGTGCTGGATGCCAATGGCAAGCTGGTCGGCCTGGCCTTCGACGGCAACTGGGAGTCGGTCAGCTCCAACTGGGTGTTCGACCCGGTGATGACCCGCATGATCTCGGTGGACAGCCGTTACATGCAGTGGATCATGCAGGAAGTGGCGCCGGCGCCGCAGCTGCTGAAGGAACTGAACCTGGTCAAGTAAGCCGGGCAGGGCAGATCCACCGAGCCCCGCTGCGAAAGCAGCGGGGCTTTTTTTGTGGTCGGTTGAGCCGACCGTTGGCCGGCTGGCCGCGCGCGGCGCTGCACTGATCGCGGCCGCCGTCAACCGCAACCGGGTGGTCCCCGGCGCAACGTGGGCGCAGAGCGGCCAGACCGCGTCCGGCACGGGTTCGATGCGTCAACCGGGTATGATCCCTGTTCCGCGCGCTTTCACAGGATGTGAACGAAACGCCGGAACTCCTCCCCCCAAGGACCCTTTGCTCGCATGCGCATCCTGCTTGCCCGTCACGGCGAAACCCCGTGGAACGCCGAAGGCCGCTACCAGGGCCAGATCGATATCCCGCTGTCGCCGATCGGCGAAGCCCAGGCCCAGGCGCTGGGCGAACGCCTGGTCTCGGTCGACATCACCCGCGCCGTCGCCTCGCCGCTGTCGCGTGCGCAGCGCACCGCCCAGCTTGCATTGGGCAGCGCGCGCGCCGACATGCTGCTCACCGAACCGGATCTGCAGGAAATCGCCCACGGTGAGTGGGAGGGTCTGCTGGCCAGCGAAATCAACGACAAGGATCCGTCGCGGCTGAAGGCCTGGCGCGAAGAACCGGACACCGTCCTGATGCCGGGCGGCGAATCGCTGCGCCTGGTCCTGGAGCGCAGCTGGCGCGGCCTGGCCCGCGCCGCCGACGGCCTCGGCGAGCACGACACCCTGCTGGTCGTCGCCCACGACGCCGTCAACCGCGTGATCCTGTGCCGCATCCTCGGCCTGCCGCTTTCCCGCCTGTGGACCTTCCGCCAGGCGCCGACCACCCTCAACCTGCTCGAAGGTTCCGACCTGGACAGCCTGGAAGTGGTTCGCCTGAACGACTGCGCCCACCACACGCCGTTCTTCGGCGAAGCCAAGCACCGCGCGCTGTAACGCCGTCCCGTCCCGCCCCGTCGTCCGCCACATTGATCCAACGCCCATGACCATCGCCCGCCCGCAGACCCTCACCGACTGGCTCACCTACATCGAGCAGCAGCACCCGGCCACCATCGACATGGGGCTGGACCGGGTGCGCACCGTGGCGCAGGCGATGAGCCTGGGCGCGCCGGCCGCCCGTACCATCGTCGTCGGCGGCACCAACGGCAAAGGCTCGACCGTGGCCTTCATCGAGGCCATCGCACGTGCCGCCGGCTGGAAGGTCGGCGCATACACCTCCCCGCACCTGCTGCGTTACAACGAACGCGTGCGCATCGATGGCCAGGACGTTGCCGACGAGGCACTCGTCGCTGCATTCGCCGCGGTTGAACAGGCGCGCGGGCAGACCACGCTGACCTATTTCGAGTACGGCACCCTTGCCGCGCTGCACCTGTTCGCCGCCGCCGGGCTGGACCTGGCGGTGCTGGAGGTCGGTCTGGGCGGGCGCCTGGATGCGGTCAACATTGTCGACGCCGACGTGGCCGTGATCACCACCGTGGACATCGACCACAGTGACTGGCTCGGCGAAGACCGCGAGGCGATCGGCACCGAGAAGGCCGGCATCATCCGCGGCTGGAAGCCGGTCATCCTCGGTGAAACCGATCCGCCGTCCAGCGTGCTGGCCCGCGCCTACGTGCTGGGTGCCAACGCGATCCGCGGCGGCAGCGACTTCTTCGCCGACGTCATCGACGCACAGCACTGGCGCTGGCGCGACGTCGGGTTCCGCATCGACCTGCCGACGCCGGCGCTGCGTGGGCCGATCCAGCTGCGCAATGCCGCCTCGGCGATTGCCGCGCTGCGCGCGCTGGACAAGCCGTTGCCGCGCGCGGCGTTCGTGGAGGGCATTGCCAATGCGCGCATCCGCGGCCGCCTGCAGTCCTTCGACCGCAACGGCGTGGAGGTGCTGGTCGACGTCGGCCACAATCCGCAGGCCGCACGCGAGCTGGCCGCCGCGCTCAAGGCCGCACCGGCCGCCGGGCGCACCGTGGCCGTGTTCGCGGCACTGCAGGACAAGGACGCCGCCGGTGTGGTCGAGGCGTTGGCGGCGCAGGTCCAGACCTGGCACCTGGCCGGCCTGGACGGCGCGCGCGCGCAGAGCGCCGAGGCGTTGCAGGCGCGCCTGGCCGGCACGGCCGCGGCCGATGGCAACCGCCATGCCAGCGTGACCGATGCGCTGCACCAGGCCCTGCGGGATAGCCAGCCCGGTGATCGCGTGCTGGTGTTCGGTTCCTTCCACACGGCTGCGCAGGCCCTGCAGTGGCTGGAAGCGACAGCGTGAATCCCGTCGGCGGTCCTGTGCCGCCGTTCAGCCGCATTCGACGCCGCGCGTGCGCGCGACCGTATAATCGCCGTGGCATTCCGCCGCGCCGCCCTGCCTGCCTTCCGTGGATACTCCTCTGAAACAGCGACTGATTGGTGCCATCGTTCTGGTGGCTTTGGCTGTGATCTTCCTGCCCATGCTGGTCAAGGGCCCCGCGCCGGACAGCGGCGTGGCCAATGTGCCGATCACCGCGCCGGCTGCACCGTCAGACGGACAATTCGAAACGCGTGAGTTGCCCCTGGTGGCGCCGACCGGGGCCGCCACCGGCCTGCAGAGCGGGGTGTCCAGCACCCAGCCGCTGGCCGACACCAGTGCCGTGGCTGCCGATGCGGCGCCGGCTGACACCTCCCCGGCCGTGGCTGCGGGCAATTACGCGGTCAGCTTCGGCGCCTACGGCAGCCAGGCCGATGCCGACGCGGTGATCGCCTACCTCAGGAAATCGCAGCTTCCCGGGTTCAGCGAGCCGGCCACGATCAACGGCCGCCCGGCCTGGCGCGTGCGCGTGGGGCCCTACGCGGATCGCGCCCAAGCCGAGTCGGCCCGCCTGCAGGCAGTGAAGGTGCGCAGCGACGTCAAGGCCGAAGTAGTGACCTTGGACGCCCGTGCCGACAGCGCCGTGGCTGCCACACCCACGCCGACGCCCGCTGCCGCCCCGGCCAGCGCCTCCAGCGCCACCCCGGCCGCTGCAGCCGCCAATACGGTCAAAACCGAAGCGCTGCCGGCCGAACCGGTGGCGGCCGCCAAGCCCGAGCCGAAGCCGGCCGCGCCCAAGCCCGAGCCGAAGCCGGCCCCCGCCAAGCCGGCACCTGCAGCCGCCACCGTTTCCGCACCGGCCGCACCGGCCGCCAGCAGCGTCGGGTTCGCCGTGCAGCTGGGCGCCTTCGGCCAGGCCGCTGAAGCCAATGCACTGCGCGACAAGGTGCGCGCGGCGGGCTTCAGCGCCTTCGTCGAGCAGGTCCGCACCGACAAGGGCACGTTGAACCGCGTGCGCGTCGGGCCGGTGGCCAACCGCGCCGACGCCGAAAACCTCAAGGCCCAGGTCGCGGCCAAGGTCGGCGTGGCCGGCATGGTCCGCCCGCACCCTTGAGCCCCGGCATGCACCGGCTGCCGGCCCCACGGCCCCACCGCGGCGTGCGGGCGTGATCGACATCGTGCTGCTGGCGCTGATCGGCACTTCGGTGCTGCTCGGGCTGATGCGCGGGTTCGTCGGCATCGTGGTCGCCACGCTGTCCTGGCTGCTGGCCGGCTGGGCGGCGTTCCTGTTCGGCAACGACGCCGCGCACTGGTGGGCCGCACCGGCCGCGCCCGGCACCGGCCATTACGTGGGCGGCTACCTGGGCGTGTTCCTGGCGGTGATGATTGCCGTGGGCGGGATCGGAATGCTGATCAAGGCGGCCGTGAAGGTGACCTGCCTGACCGGCGCCGACCGCCTGCTGGGCGGGGCGCTGGGCCTGGTCCGTGGGGCGTTCCTGGGCTGCGTCCTGCTGATGCTCGCCGCCTTCACGCCGCTGCCCGACGAGGCCGCCTGGCGCGACTCCCAGGTCCGCCCACTGCTCCAGCCCGGCGTGCGCTGGATGCAGGCGCAGCTGCCCGAGGTGGCGCTGCCGGAGGTGAATCTGCCGCAACTGCCGCCGCTGGAATTGGGCAAGCCGCTCGCGACAGGCGATAATGGCGTGCTTGGCGAGGTAGTGGCAGGGCGCGGATGGCCGCGTCCGGTTGACGAGGCGAGGGACCCGGTACCTGCCGACGCTGCGGCGCGCGGACCGGCTTCCACACTGCCCACCAACATCGAGCCGGCGCGCGCGCGTCCGGACGACACCGCTCCCTCGCGGAACGGTTCCCCCGGCCAGGCACGGCCACCTTCACTGTAGATGGGCACAGCCCAGCGGAGATTCGCACCATGTGTGGCATCGTCGGAATCGTCGGCAACCAGAACGTCGCCGGGCAGTTGTATGACGGCCTGACCGTCCTCCAGCATCGCGGCCAGGATGCGGCCGGCATCGCCACCGCCGATGGCACCCGCCTGCGCGTGCAGAAGGCCAACGGTCTGGTCCGCGACGTGTTCGACGCCAAGCGGATGTCGACCCTGGAGGGTCGCGTCGGCATCGCGCATGTGCGCTACCCGACCGCCGGTTCGGAAGGCATGGATGAAGCGCAGCCGTTCTACGTCAATTCGCCGTATGGCATCGCGCTGGCGCACAACGGCAACCTGATCAACACCGAAGCGCTGCGCCAGCAGGTGTTCGAACAGGACCGCCGCAACGTCAACACCGATTCGGACAGCGAAGTGCTGCTGAACGTATTCGCCTACGAGCTGGACGCGCAGCGCCAGCTCACCCCGGAAGCGGCGATCCGTGCCGTGGCCGGCGTGCACCGCCGCTGCAAGGGCGGTTATGCGGTGATCAGCGTGGTGCTGGGCCTGGGCCTGGTCGCCTTCCGCGATCCGCATGGCATCCGCCCGCTGGTACTGGGCAAGCGCGCCCATGCCGAAGGCGATGAATACATCGTGGCGTCCGAGTCGTCCGCGCTGGACGTGCTGGGCTTCCAGCGCGTGCGCGATGTGCGCCCGGGCGAAGCGCTGGTGATCACCGCGCGCGGCGAGCTGTTCTCCGAAGTGTGCGCCGAGCCGGCCGAGCACAGCCCGTGCATCTTCGAGTACGTGTACTTCGCGCGCCCGGATTCGATGATCGACAACGTCTCGGTGCACAAGGCGCGCATGCGCATGGGCATCAAGCTGGGCGAGAAGATCCTGCGCCTGCGCCCGGACCACGACATCGACACCATCATTCCGATCCCGGACACCTCGCGTGACGCCGCGCTGGAGATATCCAACACGCTCGGGGTGAAGTACCGCGAAGGCTTCATCAAGAACCGCTACATCGGCCGCACCTTCATCATGCCGGGGCAGGGCGAGCGGGTGAAGTCGGTGCGTCGCAAACTCAATCCGATCCATCTGGAATTCCGCAACCGCGTGGTGCTGCTGGTCGACGATTCGATCGTGCGCGGCACCACCAGCCAGCAGATCGTCCAGATGGCGCGCGACGCCGGTGCGCGCAAGGTCTACCTGGCCAGCGCCGCGCCGCCGGTGCGTTACCCCAACATCTACGGCATCGACATGCCGGCGGCCGAGGAACTGGTCGCGCACAACCGGAGCGTCGAGGAAATCGAGGCACACCTGGGCTGTGACTGGTTGATCTACCAGGACATCGAGGACATGGAAGCGGCGGTGCGCGAAGGCAATCCGGAGCTGAAGACGTTCGACTCCTCGTGCTTCAACGGGATCTACCCGACCGGGATTGAACCGGGCTACTTCGAGCGCATCCAGCAGTTGCGTTCGGACGATGCCAAGCACAAGCGGCGCGCCTGAGGCCGTTGGCATGGGCGAGGCGATGGACACTGCCGCCGGCAACCTGCTGCGCGCCGCGCAGCAGTGCCTGGCCGAGCCCGATCCGCTGCGCAAGGTCGCGCTGACCCAGCACTACGCGGCGCAGTTCCGCGCCGGGCGCCTGAAGGCACCGGCCGAGGCGCCGCCCCCCGAACCAATCCGCATGCCGGGCCGCCCGGTGCGGCCGACCCTGGTGCACCCGCGCGATTTGCCGCGACGCGGCCTGGGCAGTGCGGAGGGGCGCGCTGCGTTCATCCACGCCATCGCCCACATCGAACTCAATGCCATCGACCTCGCGTGGGATGCGGTGTACCGCTTCCGCGGGCTCCCCGGATCGTTCCACGCCGACTGGGTGGGCGTGGCGGACGACGAGTCGCGTCATTTCATGCTGCTGCATGGTCGCCTGCAGGCCCTGGGCCATGCCTACGGCGACTTCGACGCGCACAACGGCCTGTGGGAGATGTGCGAGAAGACCGCGCATGACGGCCTGGCACGGATGGCGCTGGTGCCGCGCGTGCTCGAAGCGCGCGGGCTGGATGTGACCCCGGGCATGATCGTCAAACTGCGTTCCAGCGGCGATGCCGACACCGCCGACGTGCTGGAGATCATCCTGCGCGAGGAAGTGGCGCATGTGGCGGCCGGCTCGCGCTGGTACCGCTGGTACTGCACCCGTGCAGGCGTCGAACCACGGCCGCGCTTCATGGCACTGCTGAAGGAGTACGCCGGCGGTTTCCTGTATGGCCCGTTCAATCTCGAAGCGCGGCTGCTGGCCGGGTTCGACGAGGACGAACTGGCCGAACTGATCGAGCAGACCGAGATGCGCGGTCAGGCGTTGGCCAGCACCACGCGCTGACCGTCCTCGGTCGGCCGGTTCACGTAGAACAGTCCCGGGCCGGGCCGATAGGGCAGCTCGCGGGCGGCCTCGTCGGCGGCGTACAGCAGCGCCGTATCGCCCAGCGCATCGAAATTCCAGTGGGCCGACTGCATCACGTAGCGCTGCCGCAGCAACCGTTCCTGCGCGGCATCCAGCGGCTGGCCGGCCAGCAGGCGCGCGGCAATGGGCAGCAGCGGTGCCGGCAGAGCCAGCGCCGGGTCCTGGTCCGGTGTGGCCCGCCAGGGCACGCCGGCCGCCGCCGCCCGCTGGTGCAGCAGGCGCAGTGCGATCCACTGGTAGCGCGGGTCGATGGACCGCCGCAGTACCACCGCCGCGTAGACGTGCAGCGTGGGCAGCAGGCGCACGCTGCGGCTGCCGGCCCGACGCTGCTGCTGCCACTGGTGCCACACGTCGACCCACACCGCCTCGTCGCCCAGGCTCAAGGTGGCCTGCCACTGGCGACACTGCGCCTGTGCACGACGATGGACGTCGCTGGCACGCAGCAGCGACAGGGGCGGCGTCGCGCCGTCGGCCAAGCCGTGGTCATCGAGGATCTGGCCGAGCGGGCGGGTCAGCAGTTTGGGGCCTTCCACCGTCTGGTCGTAGCCGCCGCCGATGTTGGCGTGCACACCGGGCAGGGCGATTTCCTCGTGCGGCGGTGCCACGCTGGTCAGCGCGAAGTGCTCGCGATGTTCGTCGCGGGCGGTGAGCTGCAGCACCGTGTCCGCGCAGTCGGCGGCGAGTGCGACCTCGGGCAGCTGGTCGCGCTGGCGACGATCGACCGCCACCACGGTATCGAGCAGCCCGACGAAACGGACCCGGCGCGCTTGCCCGGGGAACGCCGGCGCCAGCGCCAGCCCGGCGCGCACCAGTTGTTCACGCAGCCAGGCCGCTCCCTCGGGGCGCGCAAGGCGATTGACGGCATCGCGTGCGGCGGCGGCACCGCGCGAATAGCCGAACAGGTCCACCCGCACCGCGGCGATCGCCGGCAGCCTGGGCTGCCGGGCCAGCGTGCGCAGGGCATCGGGCAGCAGGACGTCCAAGGCGCGGTGGACCTTGGCGCGCACGCCGGTCCGGCCAACGCCGAAGGCCAGGCCCATCAGGTCGTCGTCCTTGCCGGTGCGCGTGCCGACGCCCTCGATGTAGATCGCCAGTGACAGCGGGCCGGCGGCCGGGTGGCCCGTGCCGCGATGGTCCGGGTACAGGCCGTGCAGACGCGCAATGTTGGTCAGGCCATTGCTGTAGCTGCTGGTCAGCCGGCTCTGGTAGGGCGAGGCATCGTCGGCGCGGATCGCCGGCGGGCGCGGAGCGGGTGTGGTGCTGCCGGGCGGACGCGAGGCGTGCCGCAGGTTGTCGGCATTGTTGCGGGTGCCGTCGAAGAACAGGCCGATCTGCAGCGGTACCGCCGCTGCCGTGCCTTCATTGCCATGTCCCCCCGCCATGTCGCTCCTGCCCCCCGGTCGATGCCCGATCACGTTAGCGCGAAACCGGGACTGGCGCGACGGGGAGGCGGAACGTGATGTTGCTGAACCGTGCGGATGCGGATCACAGATTTGAAAGGTCATCAGTTGCATCTATTGAATTCACGCGATCAACAGGCGCCATATGGCGCTGGCCTGTCGCAATCGGCCGCTTTCAGCAACGACTTCCCCGCAGTGTTCCCACTCATAGAGAGCCGACATGATGTCCAGATCGATGAGCAAGACCGCAGGTGTGATCACGTTGTGCCTGTTGACCGCCGGCAGTGCCTCGGCCGCGTCGCTGTTCGCCCCGGTCACCGTGGTGAGCCGCGCATCGGCCAGCAGCCAGCCGGCGCTGAGCGCGCTGATGAACTCCCCGTCCACGGCCACCGTGCAGGAAGTGCAGGTGGATGCGGCTGCGGTGACCGCGACCCAGAAGCAACTTGAGTTCGAGCTGCTCGGGCAGCCGGTGCAGGCCCTGCAGAGCCGTGTGGAGACCCTCGCCGACGGGGGCAGCGTGTGGTACGGCCAGCTCGGTACCCGTGCCGGTGCGCGGCTGGCCAAGGCCGGTGCCCCGGACCCGCTCAACCAGGTCATCCTGGTGCGCGCCGGCGACACGGTCACCGGCACCATCCGGCGTGATGGCCAGCTGTACCGCCTGCGTCCGATCAGCGACGGGCGCCACGTGCTGGTGGAAGTGGATGAGTCGCGCATGCCGGCCGACCATCCGGCCGACTACAACCGGCTGCCGACGGTGGCGATGCCGGTCAACGAGCAGATCGGCATTGCGGCCGCGTCCTCGGGTACGCCGGCCACCATCCGCGTACTGGTGGTGGCCACCAACGGCGCGGTCGCCGCGTACGGCGGCAACATGCAGTCGCTGGTGCAGCTGGCCGTGGCGGAATCCAACCAGGGCTACGTCAACAGCAACGTCGGCATCACGCTGCAGCTGGCCGGCTACGAGACCACCGCATATACCGAGTCCAGCAGCTTCTCCACCGACCTGGCGCGCTTCCGCCAGACCAGTGACGGCTATATGGACAGCATCCACACCAGCCGCAACACCACCCGCGCCGACGTGGCGGTCCTGGTGATCAACAACGCCAGTTCCTGCGGCCTGGCCTCGGGCATCGGCTCCACCGCCAGCACAGCGTTCGCCGCCGTGCACTGGGACTGCGCGACCGGGTACTACTCCTTCGCCCATGAGATCGGCCATCTGCAGAGCGCCCGCCACGACAGCGCCACCGATTCGAGCACCTCGCCGTACGCCTATGGCCACGGCTACCGTTACCAACCGGCCACGGGCACCGGCTGGCGCACGATCATGGCCTACAACTGCACGCGCAGCTGCCCGCGGTTGAACTTCTGGTCCAACCCGAACATCAGCTACAACGGGATTCCGATGGGCATTGCCGCCAGTGCGGACAACCAGCGGGTGCTGGTCAACACCAAGGCAGCCGTCGCCGCGTTCCGCTGACGTTGCCGGGGGCTGTGGGTGCCCACCCGGCAAGGGTGGGTACCCACTCGACCAAGCGGGCAGGTACCGACGGTGGGTCGGTACCTTACGCCAGCGATTCCAGCGTCCACCCCTGCGGGGTCACGCGCAGCACCGAACCCTGTTCGTACCAGTCGCCGAGCACGATGCGCGTGCACTCGCGCCCGCCCGCGTGGAGCGTGTGGATCGCCGGACGATGGGTATGGCCGTGGATCATGGTGTCCACGCCGTACCGGATGAAGGCGGCCTCCACGTCGGCCGGGGCGACGTCGGTGACCGTTTCGAACTGGGCCCTGTCGCCCTGCTTCATCTCCGACTGGCGCGCCTGGCTGGCATCGCGCGCCTTCTGTGCGAACGCGATGCGCGCGGCCAGCGGCTGCGCCAGGAACTGCGCCTGGAAGGCCGGGTCGCGGGTCTGCGTGCGGAACTGCTGGTAGGCCACGTCATCGGTGCACAGCAGGTCGCCGTGCTGCAGCAGCACCGGCCGGCCGTAGAGGTCGATCACGCTCGGGTCGGGCAGGATGCGGAACCCCGCGCGCCGGGCGTAGTCGTCTCCGACCAGGAAGTCGCGGTTGCCGCGGATGAAGTACACCGGCACCCCGGCGTCGGCTACCGCGTGCAGCGCATCGGCCACCGCATCGGCGGCGGCGGACGGCGTGTCGTCGCCGATCCAGGCCTCGAACAGATCGCCCAGGATGTACAGCGCGTCGGCCTGCAGTGCGTCGCGCTGCAGGAAGGCCAGGAACAGGTCGGTGATGGCTGGACGGCTGGGGTCCAGATGCAGATCGGAAATGAACAACGTGGTCATGCGCGCATTGTAAAACGTCGGGCGCCGCCGCATCGCCGCACCGCCTCACACCGGGAGCGGCAACCACTGCAGGCTGGCACCGGCCAGGCCGGTGGCGATCGCGGTGGCGGCCAGCACATCGCTGGGATAGTGCAGGCCCAGTACCACCCGCGACACCCCGACCGCCGCCGTGAACGGTACCAGCAGCGGTGCCAGCCACGGGTAGTAGGCCAGCGCCACGATGGTGAAGGACACCGCGTGCAGGGTATGGCCGGACGGAAAGCTGAACTCGTCCAGCGGCGCTACCCACGCGCGGATACGCAGATCGGCGGCGTAGGGGCGCGGGCGTCGTGTCCAGCGCTTGAGGCCCTTGTAGAGCAGCAGCGCCAACAGCCCGGTGGCCGCCATGTGCAGCGAGGCGCGCAGGCCGTCGAAGCCGTCCAGCAGCACCAGCGCGCCCATCAGGACGTACCAGAACACGCCGTCGCCGAGGCGGCTGACCGCGGCAAACCCCTGCCGTACCCGCCGTCGCCGGCAGTAGTGATTGGCGCGGCGGCACCAGCGCGCTTCATGGCCGCGCAGGGCGTCAAGCGGCGTGGTCGGCATGCGGCCTCCGGGCCTGGGCCAGCTCGGCAAGCAGGGCATCGAACTCGGCCACCACCTGCTGCGGATGCAGCCGCTTCATGGCGAGGGCCGCGTTGCGCCCGAGCCGCGCCCGCAGCACATCGTCCCCGGCCAACTGCACGGCGGCGGTCACGAAGGCGGCGTCGTCGCCGACCGCAATGCCGCTCTCATCGGTGCGCAGGTGTTCGCGCGCCGCGCCATAGTCGAAGGCCACCGTGGCCAGGCCGCTGGCCATCGCTTCCAGGGTCACGTTGCCGAAGGTCTCGCTGCGACTGGGGAACAGGAACAGATCGCCACTGGCGAAATGGCGGGCCAGCGCATCCCCGCGCTGTACACCGCAGAAGATGAAGTCCGGGTTGTCATGCGCCAGTGCGGCGCGCGACGGGCCGTCGCCGACGAACACGAAGCGGGCTTTGGGCCGCACCTGCTGCAGCCGCCGGAAGGCCTTCACTGCCAGCGCAAGGTTCTTTTCGGGTGCGATGCGGCCGACGTAGATCGCGGCAAAGCCGGTGCCGTCGATGCCCCATTCCTCGCGCAGCGCCGGATCGCGCCGGGTCGGCTCGAACTGACGGCTGTCCACCGCGCGCGCCAGCAGGCGCACCCGCTCAAAGCCCTGTTCGCAGAGGAACTGCTGCAGCTCCTGGGTGGGGACCAGGGTGGCGTCGGACTGGTTGTGGAAGCGCCGCATCCAGCGCAGTGCCGCAGCCTGCAGCCAGGCCACGCCGTAGTCGGGCAGGTACTCGTCAAAGCGCGTGTGGAAACCGGTGGCGACCGGGATGCCCATCCGCCGCGCGGTACGCAGGGCCGACCAGCCCAACGGGCCTTCAGTGGCGATGTAGATCGCATCCGGGCGCTGCTGCTGCCACTGGCGCGCCAGCCGCTTGGGTGCCGGCAGGCCGAAGCGCAGGCCGGGGTAGCGGGGCAGGGCCGCTCCGGACACCAGCAGGGTGCTCTCCCCGTCGGCGTCGCCGGCCTGGCGTGGACGCACCAGATCAACCTGGTGGCCGGCCGCACGCAGCCCCTGTTCGAGCCCCTGGACGGTCAATGCAACGCCGTTGACCTCGGGTGGATATGTCTCGGTGACGATGGCATAGCGCATGGCGGACCTCCCGTATGCGCGCATGCTGGGCGCCGGCGATGTAGCCGACATGACCCTGGCATGACCATCGGATGACGGCCCGGCCGGGCCGCCCGGTTCAGGCCACGAACGGCCTGAACTGCATCCCCAGCCCTGCCAGGCCCTCGGTTTCGCCGATCAGGTCGGCGCGCAGCAGCGGCCGCGCGTCGATGAACGCCTGTGGGAGGATCAGCGACAGCCGGGTATCGTCGGCGGTCAGTTCCAGTGCCGGCATGGGGGTGTCCTCGTGGGCGCGGTTGAGCAGCACCGCCAACCGCAGCAGGGCGGCCATCCGGCGTGCCGGCAGCAGCAGGCGCTCGGGCAGCGCATCGAAGGCGGCCTTGGGCACGTTGCGGCGATGGGTGCGCACCAGCGCGGCCAGCAGCTGCTGTTCCTGGCGCGAGAAGCCGGCGATGTCGGAGTTCTCCAGCACATAGCTGCCATGCACGTGGTAGCCGCTGTGCGCGATCATCAGGCCCAGCTCGTGCAGGCGCGCGGCCCAGCCCAGCATGCGTGCATCGTCGGGGTCCAGCCCCCAGGCGGCGTCCACCTGGCCAAGCAGGTCCATCGCGGTGCGTTCCACGCGCTCGGCCTGCACGGTATCGATCCCGTAGCGCAGGCTGAGCGCGGCCACCGACTCGTCGCGCAGGTCGTTCTCGCTGGCGCGGCCGAGGATGTCGTACAGGATGCCTTCGCGCATGGCCGCTTTGCTGACCAGCAGCTTCTGCAGGCCCAACGCCTGGAAGGCGGCCTCCAGCACCAGGATGCCGCCGGCGATGATCGGGCGGCGGTCGGCCGACAGGCCGGGCAGGTCGATGTCGTCGATCCGTTTGGCCTTGAGCAGCTCGTCGCGCAGCTGCGGCAGGGCCTCGGCGGTGATCGCGCCCTTGCTCAGCTTCATCGTCGCGCAGATTTCGCTGATCGCTTTGTGTGTGCCCGACGAGCCGAGCGCTTCGTGCCAGCCCAGCGCGCGGTATTTGGTGGCGAACTGCTGGAACTCGGCGCCGATCTCGGTCAATGCGTCCTTCCAGCGCTTGCGGCTGAGTTTGCCGCCGGGGAAGAAGCGCCGCGTGCTGGCAATGCAGCCGGCCTGCAGGCTTTCGCGCTCCAGGGTCTGCATGCCCTGGCCGATGATGAACTCGGTGGAGCCGCCGCCGATGTCGATCACCAGGCGGCGCTGGTCCGCTTTGGGCGGCTGCGCGTGGGCCACGCCCAGGTAGATCAGGCGCGCCTCCTCGCGGCCGCTGACCACTTCGATGGCATGCCCCAGCGCGGTTTCGGCCGGCATCAGGAAGGCCTGCGGCGAGCGCAGCTGGCGCACGGTATTGGTGGCCAGGGCGCGGACGCGCACCGGCGGAATGGCGCGGATGCGCTGGCCAAACCGGGCCAGGCATTCCAGCGCGCGCTGCCGCGCGTCGGCGGACAGGCCGCCCTTGCCATCCAGCCCATCGGCCATGCGCACCGTCTCGCGCAGGCGGTCAACCACCCGCAGCTGCCCGAGCGTGTAGCGCGCGATGACCATATGGAAACTGTTCGATCCAAGATCGATGGCGGCGAGCAGGTCGCCATCCTGCAGGGCGGGCGGAGTCGTGGTGGTATGCGGCATGGGCGAATGTTAGCCGAAGGCCGGTGTGCGGCGTCACCGCACGGCCTTCACATGGGATGCGACGCAGTGTCGCGTGACAGGGCCGGCCAATGGCCGGAACACCGCGCTGCCTCGAGGGGCCCCTTACAGACCCTGCATCAACGCCATCTGCGCCGAGTGCGGCGGCTCGTCATGGGCCGGGGCGCACTTGTGGTAGTTGCCGTCCGCGTGCAGTTCCCAGGCGTTGAGGTTGTCATCCAGGTAGTTCTGCAGCACATCGCGGTACACCTTGCGTGCCAGTTCCGGGTCCAGGATCGGGAAACAGGTCTCGACCCGGCGCAGCAGGTTGCGCTCCAGCCAGTCGGCGCTGGCGCAGTACAGCTCGGCGGCGCCATCGTTGCCGAACCAGTACACCCGGCTGTGTTCCAGGAAGCGCCCGACGATCGAGCGCACCCGGATGTTGTCCGACACCCCCGGCACGCCGGGACGCAGCGTGCACGCGCCGCGCACGATCAGGTCGATCTGCACGCCGGCCTGCGAGGCGGCATACAGCACCCGCACCACCTGGGGTTCGTTCAGTGCGTTCATCTTGGCGATGATCCGGCCCGGACGTCCGCTGGCGGCCAGCCGGGTTTCGCGTTCGATCCGCTGCAGCACGCCGGTGTGCAGGGTGAAGGGGGACTGCAGCAGGCGCTTGAGCTTCATCCGCGGGGCCAGCCCGGACAGCTGCTGGAACAGCAGGTGCACATCGTTGCCGATATCGGCATCGGCGGTGATCAGGCTCAGGTCGGTGTAGGCGCGTGCGGTGCCGCTGTGATAATTGCCGGTACCCAGGTGCACGTAGCGACGCAGCTTGCGGCCTTCACGACGCACGATCAGCAGCATTTTGGCGTGGGTCTTGTAACCCACCACGCCGTACACCACCTGCACGCCGGCTTCCTGCAGGCGATCGGCCAGGCCGAGATTCGCCTCTTCGTCGAAGCGCGCGCGCAGTTCGACCACCACCGTGACGTCCTTGCCGTTGCGCGCGGCCTGGATCAGCGCATCGACGATCAGCGAGTCCTTGCCGGTGCGGTACAGCGTCTGCTTGATCGCCAGCACGTTGGGGTCGATCGCGGCCTGCTTGATCAGATCCAGCACGGCCGTGAACGCGTCGAACGGGTGGTGCAGCAGCACGTCCCTGCGCGCCACCACCTCGAAGATGCCGTCGCTGTCGCGCAGCGTGCGCGGGCTCATCGGCGGGTACTTCAGGTCCGGGCGGGCCAGCAGATCGTACAGCTGGACCACGCGGTTGAGGTTGACCGGCCCGTCGATGCGGTAGACCGCGTTCTCGGTCAGCCCGAAGTTCTGCAGCAGGGTGCGCACGATGTCGCGCGGGCAATCCTGCGCGATCTCCAGCCGCACCGCAGGCCGGTAGCCGCGGTCGACCAGCTCGTCGCGCAGCGCCAACGCCAGGTTCTCCACCTCTTCCTCGTCCACCACCAGTTCGGAGTTGCGGGTGACGCGGAACTGGTAGGCGCCCTGGACCTCCATGCCTGGGAACAGCTCGTCCACGAAGGTGGACAGCACCGAGGACAGGAACACATAGGTCTGCCCCCCGCCGAGCTTTTCCGGCAGCTGGATGATGCGCGGCAGCGAGCGCGGCGCACGCACGATGGCCAGGTGGCCGGCGCGGCCGAACGCGTCAGTGCCCTTGAGCACCACCACGATGTTCAGTGACTTGTTGAGGATCTTCGGGAACGGGTGCGACGGGTCCAGGCCCAGCGGCGACAGCACCGGCATGATCTCGTTGCGGAAGTAGGCACGCAGCCAGCGCTTCTGCCGATGGTTCCAGGAGTGGCGGCCGAGCACGTCGATGCCGGCCTCGTGCAGGGCCGGGCGCAGCGTGTCATTCCAGCAGCGGTACTGCTGATCGACCAGTTGCGCGGCGCGGTCGTGGATGGCGTTGAGGATCGCCTGCGGA
Source organism: Stenotrophomonas sp. NPDC077421 (assembly GCF_049545505.1). NCBI lineage: Bacteria > Pseudomonadati > Pseudomonadota > Gammaproteobacteria > Lysobacterales > Lysobacteraceae > Stenotrophomonas > Stenotrophomonas sp. NPDC077421. Next base: position 36,603 of record NZ_JBMWDP010000032.1, read on the forward strand.
CTCATGCCGTCCGGGGCCGGCGGCAGACCGAATTCCTGCGCGTGGCGCACCGCGGCGGCGCGGATCTCGAAGAACTCGTCCAGGTTGGTGCAGGAAATGCACAGGAATCGCAGGCGCTCCAGCAGCGGCACCTGGGTATCCAGCGCCTGGGCCAACACCCGGAAGTTGAAGTCGAGCTGGGACAGCTCGCGGTTGATGTACAGCGCGGGGTCGCGCAGCGGGTCGCTGTCCACATTCACAACGGCTGGAACGAGATTGCTCATGCGGAAAAGTCCTCGGAAGAGGGAAGGGAGGCCAGCTCATTGCGCGCGCGCACGTGATCGGCATCGAAGTGGCAGGAGAACACGCTGCCCTTGCCGACCTCGCTCTGGATCTCCAGGCGGGCGTGGTGGAGGCCGAGAATGTGTTTGACGATCGACAGGCCCAGCCCGGTGCCGCCGCTTTCGCGTGAACGGCTGCTGGAGACACGGTAGAAGCGCTCGGTCAGGCGCGGCAGGTGGTTGGCCGGAATGCCGTAGCCGCTGTCGCGCACCGACAGTACCGCGCCGTCGCCTTCGCGTGCCAGTACCACCTCGACGCGGCCACCGGCGGGCGTGTAGCGCACGGCGTTGGTGACCAGGTTGGAGAAGGCGCTGTGCAGTTCCTTGTTGGAGCCCTGCAGGTCCACGCCGGCGCTGTCGACGATGCTGATCTGGTGGCGGCCCTGGCTGTGCGCCTCGGCCTCGCGGCGCAGGGTGGCCAGCATCGGCGTCATGGCCACCGTTTCTTCTTCGGTATGTTCCTGCGATTCCAGCCGCGACAGCGTCAGCAGGTCTTCCACCAGCTGGGCCATGCGCTGGGACTGCTTGCGCATCTCCTCCAGCATCGGGCCGGTGCCGGGGAAATCCTCCGGGTCCATCATGTCCAGGTAGCCGTGCACCACCGTCAGCGGCGTGCGCAGTTCGTGCGAGACATTGGCGACGAAGTCGCGGCGCACCTGCTCCAGTCGCAGCAGCTTGCTCACATCGCGCGCGATCAGCAGCCAGTAGTCGGGCGAGTAGGGAATCAGGCGCAGATTCAGGCGGATCGCCGGGTCCACCGGCGATGGCACGTCCAGGATCGGCTCGGCATTGCGGCCGCCCGCCAGCCAGTGCGCCAGCGGCATCGGCTGCAGGCGTTCGACCAGCGCCTCGCCGAGATCGCCAGGATGGTGCAGCCCGAGCAGCGAGGTTGCCGCTTCGTTGAACCACTGCACGCGCTGGCTGTTGCGATCCACCACCACCACCGCGTCGGGCAGCGCTGCGGCGGCGGCGCGGTAGCTGCGCAGCATGTCCAGCAGGCGCCGCTTGCGCGTGCGCATTTCCAGCTGGTTGCGGTACAGCAGCCGGTCCAGCTCATTCCACACGCCGGTGCCGTCGCCCACATCCCAGCGATGACGCGCGGTCAGCCGGCGCAGCACCCGCCGCAGCCGCCAGTAATGCCAGGCCAGCGCACCGATGGCCGCCAGCGCGATGCACATCCACACCTGTCCCAGCAGCAGGCCCAGAACGGCGGCCGCCAGCAGCAGGGTGGCCAGGGTAGCCAGCGTTTTCAACCAGGCGGAACGGATGTGGCGCGGCATTACAGTCTCGTAAAAAGTGTCCGTAGCGCGGGGCTCTGCCCGGCTGAATCAAGAGGATCTGCCCCGCGCTGGACGGGCTGGAATCAGGTGGCGGTGGAGAAACGGTAGCCCGCGCCGCGCACGGTCTGCACCATGTTCTCCGCACCGAACGGCTCCAGCGTCTTGCGCAGGCGGCGGATGTGCACGTCGATGGTACGTTCTTCAACATACACGCTGCCGCCCCACACGTGGTCGAGCAGCTGCGCGCGGGTATAGACCCGCTCGGGATGGGTCATGAAGAAGTGCAGCAGGCGGTACTCGGTGGGGCCGATCGGCACCGGCTGGTCGCCGGCGAACACGCGGTGCGCCGCGCCGTCGATACGGATCGTGCCGACCGCCACGCTGCCGTCTTCGTCATCGTCGCGCGCACGGCGCATCACCGCCCGGATACGCGCGAGCAGTTCGCGCGCCGAGAAGGGTTTGACCACGTAGTCGTCCACGCCGGCTTCCAGCCCACCGACGCGGTCATTTTCTTCGCCACGGGCGGTGAGCATGATGATCGGCACCTCACGGGTGAGGGCCTCCTTGCGCCAGCGCCGGGCCAGGTCCAGGCCGCTGGTGCCCGGGAGCATCCAGTCCAGCAGGATCAGGTCCGGGACGCGATCGGCGATGGCGGTCTGGGCCTCGCGGGCATCGCCGGCGTGGATCGGGTCGTAATCGCCCTTGCGCAGGGCGAACGCGACCATTTCGCGGATCGCGGGTTCGTCGTCGACGATCAGGATGCGTTTCTGCACGTGCCCACCGTAATGCTTATCAGACCGGGATTGAGCCCAGTAGACTACGGTTTCATGACATGTTTGTGACGACCGGGGCGGTATCGGTGCCCGGTGCCATCGGCCGGTCATGTGGACGGGGGCGGCGGCCGGCTCAGCGCCGGTCCAGATCGGGGTCCTGGATACCCTGCCGGCGCATTTCCAGCACCGTCGGCGTGATCGCCTCGATGCGGGCATCCACCCGTGCGCGGCCCACATAGTCCAGCGCGGGCTGGCGCTTGAGCGCCTGCAGCTGGATCAACGCCTGCTCCGGCCGGCCGCTGAGGAACGCCGCTTCGGCATAGGCCTCGCTGGCGCGGGTGGTGTCTCCGGCCAGTTCGCTGGCCCGGGCGAAACGGGTCTGGAACACCGGATCATTACCACTTTGCGACAGCAGCGGACGCAGCATCGCCTGCGCGCGCTGCCCGGCCTCGCGCCCGCCCTGCTCATTGAGGATGGCGGCGAAGGTCAACGCCACCGGTCGGCTGCCGGGATGCTGGCGCAGCAGCGCCTCGAAACGGGCGTTGGCCTGGGCCGGCTGGCCGGCGCGGGATTCGGCCTCGCCCAGGGCCAGCGCCACCCAGAGGTTGTCGGGGTGATCGCGCAGCAGGGCCTGCAGGTCGTCGCGGGCCTGGCCGGCGGCGCTGCTGCGCAGCCGGGCCAGGGCCAGCCCATAGCGCTGGGGCTCGGTCAGGCCGTCCTTCTGCGCGCGCTGCAGGTTTTCATATTCCTTCAGCACATCGCCGGGTGTGTCGGCGCTCAGCACCCGCAGCCGCTCGCGGGCCCACTCGAACTGCCCGGTGGCGCCGCGGCTGAGCGTGGTCACCGAGACCTGCATGGACGCCGGCAGCAGCGGATTGTTGCGCCGGACCAGCGGATCGGACAGCGCCGGGTCGGCCGGGTCCACGCGTTCCTCGCGCACGCCGCCGGGTACGGCGGTGGTCAGCAGCACGGTGTCCTTCTTCATCTGCTCGGCGCGGGATTTGGCCTCGCTGATGCGGGTGGTGGTGACCGGATGCGTCTGCAGGAAGTCCGGCACCGAATAGCCGCCGGCGTTGCCCCGCATCGAGGCGGACATGCGTTCGAAGAAGCCGGCCATCGCATCCACGTCGTAGCCACTGCGGGCCAGGGTGCGGATGCCGAGCCGGTCGGCTTCGGATTCATTGGACCGGGTGTAGTTGATCTGCCGCTGCTGCATCAGGCCCATGCCGGAGGTGATCGCCGCCATCGTCGCATCGCCCGAGGAGTTGCCCCCGGCCTGCTGCGCGGCGACCACCGCCGCCAGCATGCCCAGCAGGATCGGAATCTGGTCACGCTGGGCGCGTTCGACCCCACGCAGCACATGCTGCTGGGTGACGTGGGCGATTTCGTGGGACAGCACCGCCGCCACCTCGTCTTCGCGCTCGGCGGTCAGCACCAGCCCGGCATTGACCCCGATGTAGCCGCCCAGCGTGGCAAAGGCATTGATCTGGCGGTCCTTGAGCATGAAGAACGTGTAGGGCTGCCGCGGCTGGGCGCTGTTGGAACCCAGCCGTGCACCCATCGTCTGCAGCCAGTCGTCCACCAGCGGGTCATCGAGCAGATAGCCATAGTTGCGCAGTTCGCGCAGCATCATCCCGCCGTATTCGGCCTGGCGCGCCGGGGTCAGCAGTTCGCCGGCCGAGGAGCCGATGTCCGGCAGCTTGCTGTCCTGGGCCGAGGCCAGTGGCACGGCCAAAGCCAGGGTCAACGCAGCGGAAAGCAGCAGAGGGCGCAAACGAAGCTCCTGGAAGGGTGGGCAGGTACAGCCGGTACAGGGTGGCAGGGGGCCTGCAAATCTATGGTTAATCCACAGTGTTGCGGCGGTGACGTGGAAATTCCAGCGGGCCGCTACCATATACAGACACTCGTTCCGCTGTGGAGTTTCCCGTGAGCCAAGATGTCGCTTCCACCCCGGGTGGCACCCCCGCCATCACCATCTATTCGACCGCGGTCTGCCCCTATTGCGTGGCGGCCAAGAACTTCCTCAAGAGCAAGGGCCGCGACTGGACCGAAGTCCGGATTGACCTGGACCCGGTCGAGCGCGAAAAAATGATGGCCAGGACGCGCCGCACCAGCGTGCCGCAGATCTTCGTCGGCGAGGTTCACGTCGGTGGCTACGACGACATGATGGCGCTGCACCGCGCCGGCAAGCTCGAACCGCTGCTGGCCGGCGAGGGCCAGGCATGAGCGCGGCCGACGACGGCAGCCGGGACCGCATCGCCGAATTCGCCGAATTCCGCCAGCGTATGAACCAGCGCATCCTCGGCGAGCCCAACCAGGTCGTGCGGCGCTTCTTCGCGCTGGATACCCAGACCTACCAGGCCGGCGCGCTGGATGTGAAGACCAAGGAGCTGCTCGGTCTGGTCGCCTCGATGGTGCTGCGCTGCGACGACTGCATCAGCTACCACGTGGCCCAGTGCAAGGACGCCGGCGTCACCCGCGAGGAGTTCTTCGAGACCTTCTCGGTCGGTCTGGTGGTCGGCGGCTCCATCGTGATTCCGCACCTGCGCCGCGCGGTGGACTTCCTGGACCAGCTCGAAGGTGGCGCCGCCGCCCCGGCCGTTCACGAACATTGACCGGAACTGTCCGGCCGGCGGTCGGGCGCCACCGGTTGTCTCTCCGCCACCGTACCGGCAGGTGCCAAGCGCAGGCCGGTACGGCCTGCGGTCTTGGACCAAAGGCTGATTTGGGGTCCCCGGGCCGGGTCAGGCATAATTGCGGGTGAAACTTCCCTTGCGCCGGTGCTTTCCGCACCTGCTGGACGGCGCTCCCCCTCGGTTCGGAAACAGATCAAATGACGCAGAAAATCACGGTCATCCGCGGTGACGGCATCGGCCCGGAGATCATGGACGCTACCCTGTTCGTGCTCGGCAAGCTGGACACCGGCTTTGAATACGAAGACGCCGACGCGGGTCTGGTCGCGCTGGAAAAGCACGGCGACCTGATGCCGGCGGCCACGCTGGAATCGATCGCACGCAACAAGATCGCCCTGAAGAGCCCGCTGACCACGCCGGTCGGTGGTGGCTTCACCTCGATCAACGTCAGCCTGCGTCGCCACTTCGACCTGTACGCCAACGTGCGTCCGGCGACTTCGTTCCCGAACACCAAGTCGCGCTTCGGCGACGGCGTGAACCTGATCACCGTCCGTGAGAACACCGAAGGCGCCTACCTGGCCGAAGGCCAGGAAGTCTCGGCCGACGGCGAAACCGCCTTCTCCGGTACCCGCATCACCCGCAAGGGCTCCGAGCGCATCGTGCGCTACGCCTTCGAGCTGGCCCGCAGCACCGGCCGCAAGAAGGTCACCGCCGTGCACAAGGCCAACATCATCAAGTCGACCTCGGGCCTGTTCCTGGCCGTGGCGCGCGAAGTGGCGGCCAAGTACCCGGACATCGAGTTCCAGGAAATGATCGTCGACAACGCCTGCATGCAGCTGGTGATGCGTCCGGAGCAGTTCGACATCATCGTCACCACCAACCTGTTCGGCGACATCATCTCCGACCTGTGCGCCGGCCTCGTCGGCGGGCTGGGCCTGGCCCCGGGCGCCAACATCGGTGAGAACGCGGCGATCTTCGAAGCCGTGCACGGCACCGCCCCGGACATCGCCGGCCAGGGCAAGGCCAATCCGTGCGCGCTGCTGCTCGCCGCCGCGCAGATGCTGGACCACGTCGGCCAGACCGAGAACGCCGAGCGCCTGCGCAAGGCCATCGTGGCCACGCTGGAAGCCAAGGATTCGCTGACCGGCGATCTCGGCGGCAGCGGCAACACGATGGGCTTCGCCCAGGCCATCGCCAGCCGCCTGTAAGCGGTCCTGGCATCGCCTGGTACCTCCAGCGGGGCGCCTTCGGGCGCCCCGTTGCGTTTGCGTCGCACGCGGCGCGCAGTGCGACAGGAGCAAGGCAATGGAGTCGGTGTATCTGATCGTGGCCCTGGGCGCGATCGTGGCGGGATTCGTGCAGGGGCTGTCGGGGTTCGCCTTTGGCCTGGTCGCCATGTCGTTCTGGGCATGGACCCTGGATCCGCGTCTGGCGGCGACCCTGTCGGTGTTCGGCGCCCTGGTGGGGCAGGTGCTGGCGGCCTTCACCGTGCGCCGCGGCTTCGAGCTGCAGCGGCTGCTGCCGTTCGTGCTGGGGGGCCTGGCCGGCATTCCGCTCGGCGTGGCCGTGTTGCCGCACCTGGACATGGACTGGTTCAAGGCGCTGCTCGGCGGGCTGCTGGTGATCTGGTGCCCGGCCATGCTGATGGCGCGCGCATTGCCGCGGATCACCGCCGGCGGTCGGATCGCGGATGCGGCGGTGGGGATGGCCGGTGGCGTGCTGGGTGGCATCGGTGGCTTCACCGGGACGCTGCCGACGCTGTGGTGCACGCTGCGTGGCATGGACAAGGATGCCCAGCGCGCCATTGTCCAGAACTTCAACCTGTCCATGCTGCTGGTGACGATGGGCATCTACCTGGCGACCGGTGTGGTGACCCGGCAGGTGCTGCCCCTGTTCGCGATCGTCGCACCGGCGATGCTGCTGCCCACCCTGTTCGGCGCAAAGCTGTACGTCGGCATCAGCGAGGCACGCTTCCGGCAGATCGTGCTGGGCCTGCTCACCGCCTCGGGCGTGGCGCTGCTCGCCTCGTCGGTGCCGGCGCTGCTGGCACGCGCGGGCTGATCAACGAAAAAGGGCGCCCGCAGGCGCCCTTTTTCGTGGTGACGGTGCGGCGCTCAGCGGCTCTGCAGCTTGGACAGCAGGCGCAGGAACTCCACGTACAGCCACACCAGCGTGACCATCAGGCCGAACGCGCCGTACCACTCCATGTACTTGGGCGCGCGCGCGGCGGCACCGGTTTCGATGAAGTCGAAGTCCAGCACCAGGTTCAGCGCCGCCACCACCACCACGAACAGGCTGAAGGCGATGCCCCAGCCGCTGGCTTCGTGGATGACCGGCACATTGATGTTGAAGAAGCCCAGCACGAACGAGGCCAGGTACAGCAGTGCGATGCCGCCGGTGGCGGCCACGACGCCGAGCTTGAAGTTCTCGGTGACCTTGATCAGGCCGGTGCGGTAGGCCACCAGCAGGGCGAACAGGGTGCCGAAGGTGAGCAGCACGGCCTGGAACACGATGCCCGGGAACTTCATTTCGAACACGGCCGAGATCGCGCCGAGGAAGAAGCCTTCCACCAGTGCGTACAGCGGCGCGGTCACCGGCGACCACGCCTTCTTGAACACCGTGACCAGCGCCAGCACCAGGCCGCCGATCGCGCCGCCGACGGCGTAGATCATCGCGCCCGGCGCGATCTGCCCATCGGCGCCAACGGTCTGGCTCCAGGCGAATGCAGCGGTCAGCACGGTGAGCAACAGCAGGATGCCGGTCTTGTTGACCGTGCCATTGATGGTCATCGCCTGGTCGGGTGAGCTCACGACCGAGCCGCTGGCCAGGTCGAGGAAGGTCGACTCGGAAAGGGCGGGATTACCGCTGCGCATTGTCAATCTCCTTGAAAGGGGTACGGTTTGGCCATCCGGCCGCTGTGTCGAGGATAGCCGAAGGAGGGGGAGTCGATGGCGACAGGTGAATCGATGTGTGAAAACCGTTGACAGATGCCTCGCTGATTCCCACAATAGCCGACTCTTTCGGGGGGAACCTCGGAGGGAAACAAAACCGCCGGGGTATAGCGCAGTCTGGTAGCGCGCCTGCTTTGGGAGCAGGATGTCGGGGGTTCGAATCCCTCTACCCCGACCAATCCGCTGCTCAGAACGGGATTGGAAATGCGACAATCCGGATCGAGCGCCCGTAGCTCAACTGGATAGAGCACCGGCCTTCTAAGCCGGCGGTTACAGGTTCGATTCCTGTCGGGCGCGCCATTCGGTGCAAGCGGTAGGAAGCAAAGGTTTCAGTGGTGGCTGTAGCTCAGTTGGTTAGAGTACCGGATTGTGATTCCGGTGGTCGGGGGTTCGAATCCCCTCAGCCACCCCACTGATCAGAACCTGGTTCACCGAAAGTGAATCAGGGTTGCAAAAAAGGGCGGTCACGTTACAATGTGCGCCTGCGTTTTCAGGGCTGTTAGCTCAGTTGGTAGAGCAGTTGACTCTTAATCAATAGGTCCAAGGTTCGAATCCTTGACAGCCCACCAAGACAGAAGCCATCCGGTCCGCCGGGTGGCTTTTTTCTTTGCCGGCACGGTGGTTTTTCTGCCGTTCAAACAAAGTGCTTGCATCCATCGCCAGGATTCCTGCATAATTCGCCTCCCGATTTTCGGGCTGTTAGCTCAGTTGGTAGAGCAGTTGACTCTTAATCAATAGGTCCAAGGTTCGAATCCTTGACAGCCCACCAAGACAGAAGCCGCCTGGTCCGCCAGGCGGCTTTTTTCTTTTCTTGGACCCGGACAGCAGCCCGCGCACTGTCTGCAGCAAAGCCCCGCGACTGCGCGGCAGCGTCCGTCCGATGCCCCGATCCGGTCGGCTCTGTCGCCAGCCCCTGCACATCGCGTGGAGCCGGGCGGTGAAACAATGTGGGCATGGACGCGCCTTCACCTACTCCCTCTCCCCGCTGGCTGGGGTCGCGGCGCCAGTGGCTTGAACGGCTGGCCCTGTGGGGCGGGGCGGTCGCGGTCGCGCTGGCGGCGATCCTGTTTGCCAAGGCCAGCGACGCGGCATTCGCCCTGTTCCGGCATATCTACGATGCTTCCCCGTGGTGGCCGCTGCTGCTGACCCCGACGGTGTTCGCCGTGCTGGCGTGGCTCACCCAGGGCGTGCTGCGGCCCACCCGCGGCAGCGGTATCCCGCAGGTGATTGCCGCGCTGGATACGCCCGATGCCGCGTTCCGCCAGCGCAATCTGTCGTTGCCGGTGTCCGTCGGCAAGCTCGGCTTGACCGTGCTGGCCCTGTTCGGTGGTGCGTCGGTGGGGCGCGAAGGGCCAACCGTCCACGTCGGTGCCAGCCTCATGTACGTGATCGGGCGCGCGCTGGGCTTCCGCGATCCGCGCCAGGCCACCCACTTCCTGCTGGCCGGCGGCGCAGCCGGCATCGCCGCCGCGTTCAATACCCCGCTGGCCGGCGTGGTGTTCGCGATCGAGGAGCTGTCCGGGCGTTTTGAGCACCGTTTCTCCGGCGCGTTGCTGACGGCCGTGATCGTCGGCGGCGTGGTCTCGCTCGGGCTGCTGGGCAACTACACCTACTTCGGCCGGGTGGGCGCGACGCTGCCGCTGGGCATCGGCTGGGTGGCGGTCCTGCTGTGCGGTGTGGTCGGTGGCCTGGGCGGCGGTCTGTTCAGTCGCCTGGTGCTGGCGGTGATGGATGGCCGGCCGCGCTGGCTCGGCCGCGCACGCACGGCCCGTCCGGTCCTGTTCGCCGCCGGCTGTGGCCTGCTGCTGGCGCTGCTCGGCCTGGTGTTCGGGGCCGGCGCGTTCGGGACCGGCTACGAACAGGCGCGGGGCCTGGTGCAGGGCCAGGCCCTGGTCGGACATGAGTTCGGGCTGATGAAGTTTGCCGCCAACCTGGTCTCCTACGCTGCCGGCATCCCGGGCGGGCTGTTCTCACCTGCGCTGGCGGTGGGCGCCGGCATCGGCCACAACCTCGCCGCGCTGCTGCCGGGGGTGGACCCGGCGGCGGTGGTCGTGCTGGGCATGTGCGCCTATCTGACCGGCGTGACCCAGGCGCCGCTGACCTCTGCGGTGATCTCGCTGGAGCTCACCAATACCAGCGATCTGCTGCTGCCCATTCTGGCGGCGGTGCTCGTCGCGCGGGCAACCTCGTCGTGGGTATGCCGCACGCCGATCTACCGGGCCCTGGCCGACCGGCTGCAGCAGGCCATGCCGCCACCCACCGCCGTCGCAACGCCGTCGGCGGCCGGTTAAGCAAGGTGATGATCTTCCTGTTTGTGCGTCCGCCTGCAACAATGCACTGCTGAGCGCACGCTCGCGAAAGTGGCGGAATTGGTAGACGCCCTGGATTTAGGTTCCAGTGCCGCAAGGCGTGGGGGTTCGAGTCCCCCCTTTCGCACCAGTGCGGGCCGGTTTGGCCCGCACCCATGACCAAGGGCACGTCCCGGATCCGGGAGACGGCCACATGCTGGGCGTGACGCGCCCTGTGACGTTCCCGGCCCTGTGCTGGCGGCGCTGGCCGTAATCGGCGAAACTACAGGGCTGCGGCGGGCAAGCGCGTTCACGACCCCGCGTCCAAAACCCGTTTCATCCATCACATCGTGCCGGGGCCCATGCCGCCGGTGGCAGGAGTCAACATGCAAGCTTCGATCGAATCCACCGGCAACCTGGAACGCCGCCTGACCTTCTCGCTGCCGGAAGACCGCCTGCAGACCCACATCAGCGGCCGTCTGGGCGAAATCGCCCGTACCGCGCGGATCAAGGGCTTCCGTCCGGGCAAGATCCCGGCCAAGGTGATCGAGCAGCGTTTCGGTCAGCAGGTCCGCAGCGAAGCCGTCGACGGCCTGCTGCGCGAAACCTTCGATGCCGCCCTGCGCGAGCATGAGCTGCGCATCGCCGGCACCCCGCGCATCGACAAGGGCGATGACGGCGAATTCTCCTTCGTGGCCACCGTCGAACTGGTGCCGGACTTCGGCGACGTGGACGTCAGCAAGCTGACCGTGGTGCGTCACACCGCCGAGATCAACGATGCCGACATCGACCAGATGATCCAGAACCTGCGCGAACAGCGCCGCAGCTGGAGCCCGGTCACCCGGGGTGCCCAGGACGGCGACCTGGTCGCGCTGGAAACCTGGTCGCAGGCCGGCGACGAGCGCCTGCCGGCCGAAGGCAGCGAAAAGGGCAGCGTGATCGTGGGCCAGGGCATGATGTTCGAGCAGATCGAACAGGGCCTGGTCGGTCTGGCCAAGGGTGAGGAAAAGACCCTCGACGTCGAATTCCCGGCCGACTGGCGCGTGCCGGCGCTGGCGGGCAAGCAGGTCAAGGTCACCGTCAAGGCGGTGGACGTGTCCGAACCGGTGCTGCCGGAGGTCGATGCAGACTTCATCAAGAGCTTTGGTGTGAAGGGTGGCGATGTGGAGCAGTTCCGCAAGGACATCCGCGCCAACCTGGAGCGCGAGCTGAAGGGTGCGCTCATGAACCGCCTGCGCCGTGAAGTGGGTGAACAGCTGATCGCTGCCTATGCGTCGGTGGAAATGCCGCCGCGCCTGGTCGAGAACGAAGCCCGCGCCATGCTGGCCCAGCAGATCGAGCAGATCCGCCGCAGCGGCCGCAACCCGGGCGACGTCCCGGCCGATGCCCACGAAGGCTTCAAGGACGCCGCCGCCAAGCGCGTGCTGGTCGGCCTGCTGGTCGGTGAAGTGGCCCGCAGGAACGACCTGCGCCTGGACCCCAAGCGCCTGAATGAAACCATGCGCCTGATCGCCTCGACCTACGAAGAGCCGGAGCAGGTCATTGAGATGTACCGCAACGACCCCCAGCTGATGAGTGGGCTGCAGAACCGCGTGATGGAAGAGCAGGTGATCGACTGGATCGCCGAGCGCGCCCAGCACACCGAGCAGCAGATGTCGTTCCAGGACGCCATCCGTCAGTAAGCGGACGGCGTTTCACGCCCCGCGCTCCGGCGCGGGGTTGTCCCCCCCAAGATAGGTGCCTCACGTAATGGACAACCGAACCAAAGCCCTGAACCTGGTTCCGATGGTGGTCGAGCAGACCAGCCGCGGCGAGCGCGCCTATGACATCTATTCGCGCCTGTTGAAGGAGCGCCTGATCTTCCTCGTGGGCCCGGTCGACGATCACAGGGCCGACGGGGGGGTGGCGCAGTTGCTGGTCCTG
>NZ_JBMWDP010000033.1:0-47373 GCF_049545505.1 Stenotrophomonas sp. NPDC077421
AGCGCCTGGTTGGCGATCGACATCGGGGCGTACTGCTTCTGCTTCATCAGCTCGGTGACGCGCTGACCGCGCTCCAGCTGCTTGCGGGTGGCTTCGTCCAGGTCCGAGGCGAACTGCGCGAAGGCTGCGAGCTCACGGTACTGGGCCAGCGAGATACGGATGCCGCCGGACAGCTTCTTGATGATCTTGGTCTGGGCCGCACCACCGACGCGCGACACCGAGATACCGGCGTTCACGGCCGGGCGGATGCCGGAGTTGAACAGATCGGTTTCCAGGAAGATCTGGCCGTCGGTGATCGAGATCACGTTGGTCGGCACGAACGCCGACACGTCACCCGCCTGGGTTTCAATGATCGGCAGCGCGGTCAGCGAGCCGGTCTTGCCCTTGACGGCACCGTTGGTGAACTTCTCCACGTACTCTTCGGAGACGCGGGCGGCGCGCTCGAGCAGGCGGGAGTGCAGGTAGAACACGTCGCCCGGGTAGGCTTCACGGCCCGGCGGACGCTTCAGCAGCAGCGAGATCTGGCGGTAGGCCACGGCCTGCTTGGACAGATCGTCGTACACGATCAGCGCATCTTCGCCGCGGTCCATGAAGTACTCACCCATGGTGCAGCCCGAGTAGGCGCTGATGTACTGCATGGCGGCCGATTCGGACGCGGTGGCGGCCACGACCACGGTGTGGGCCAGGGCGCCGTTCTCTTCCAGCTTGCGCACGATGTTGGCCACGGTCGAGGCCTTCTGGCCGATCGCGACGTACACGCACTTGATGCCGGTGTCCTTCTGGTTGATCACCGCATCGATGGCCAGGGCGGTCTTGCCGGTCTGGCGGTCACCGATGACCAGCTCGCGCTGGCCGCGGCCGATCGGAATCATCGAGTCGACGGACTTGTAACCGGTCTGCACCGGCTGGTCGACCGACTTGCGCCAGATCACGCCCGGGGCGACGCGTTCCACCGGTGCGGTGGCCTGCGCGGCGATCGGACCCTTGCCGTCGATCGGCTCACCGAGCGCGTTCACGACGCGGCCCAGCAGTTCCGGACCGACCGGCACTTCCAGGATGCGGCCGGTGGTCTTGGCGACATCGCCTTCGCGCAGATGCTCGTAGCCGCCCAGCACCACGGCGCCGACCGAGTCGCGCTCCAGATTCAGGGCCAGAGCGAAGGTGTTGTTCGGCAGTTCGATCATTTCGCCCTGCATCACGTCGGCCAGACCGAAGATGCGCACGATGCCGTCGGACACGCTGGTCACGGTGCCTTCGTTGCGCGATTCCGCGGCCAGCTTGACCTTCTCGATGCGGTTCTTGATCAGTTCGCTGATTTCGGAGGGGTTGAGCGTGGTTGCCATCGTCAAGTCCTAGTGCCGGCGGTCACGCCGGACGTTAAATGAATTCAGTTAGCGAGCGCGGTCTGCAGGCGCGACAGCTTGCCCTTGAGCGAGCCATCGATCACCACGTCGCCGGCATCGATCACGGCACCACCGATCAGCGACGCATCGACGGCGGTCGACACCTCCACTTCGCGGCCGAAGCGCTTGCGCAGCGCGGCCTTGATGGCGTCCAGTTCCGATGCGGACAGTTCAGTGGCGGACGTCACCGTGGCCTTGACCACGTGTTCCGCTTCGGCGCGCAGCTGGTCGTACATGCCGGCGATTTCCGGCAGCAGCGGCAGGCGATGCGCCTCGGCCAGGATGGCGAGGAAGCGACCGAAGGTCTCGCCGGCCGATTCCGGCGCCAGCAACGCGACGGCGTCGTCGCGCTCCAGCTCCGGGTTCGACAGCAGGGCCGCCACGCGCGGGTCGGCAGCTACGTGGGCGGAGAACGCAAGCGCGTCCGACCACGGCGCGAACGTGCCTTCGTCGCGCGCGGTCGCGAACGCGGCGCGGGCATACGGGCGTGCAAGCGTGAGGGCCTGGCTCATCGATCAGATCTCCGATGCCAGCTCGTCGAGCAGCGCCTTGTGGGCGTTGGCGTCGATTTCGCGCTTGAGCAGCTTTTCGGCACCGCTCACGGCCAGCGCGGACACCTGCTTGCGCAGATCTTCACGGGCACGGTTGGCGGCAGCTTCGATCTCGGCGTGGGCCAGTTCTTTCTGGCGGTTGGCTTCGACGATGGCTTCGTTCTTGGCAGCATCAACGATCTGGTTGGCGCGGGCATGGGCCTGATCGATGATCTCGTTGGCCTTGGTGCGCGCATCCTTCAGGGCATCGTTGACCTTTTCCTGCGCCTGGGCCAGATCTTTCTGGCTGCGGTCGGCAGCGGCGAGGCCTTCAGCGATCTTCTGCTGACGCTCTTCGATGGCGTTCATCAACGGCGGCCAGATCTTGGTCGCGATGATCCAGATCAGACCGGCAAACGCCAGTCCCTGGGCAACGAGGGTAAAACCGATATCCATGGGGTTCGCTCAATCGGGGGTGACGGGGTGGATGGGCCGCCTGGGCGGCGCATCCGATCCTTCATCCGCGATCAGGCGCACAAGGCGCCTGATCGTTTCGCTGTTGCTGGATTAACCAGCAACCTGCGGCAGGCGTGCAACGAACTCGCCGATCATCGGGTTGGCGAAGGCCAGCAGCAGGCCGACGGCGACCGAGATGATGAACGCGGCGTCGATCAGGCCGGCGGTGATGAACATGCGGACCTGCAGAACCGGAATCAGTTCCGGCTGACGGGCAGCCGATTCCAGGAACTTACCGGCCATGATGGCCAGACCGAGACCGGCACCCAGCGCGGCCAGGCCGATCATGATGCCGACGGCGAGGACGGTGGAGCTCTGGACTTGGGCGAGGTTGGTCAGGACGGCGAAGTACATGGTTTTCTCCTGGAACTTTGAATAGCTAAGGGTTTAGAAACAAACGGATGAAGGGTGAAGCGGAACTCAGTGAGCGTCTTCCGACAGGCTCAGGTACACGATGGACAACATCATGAAGATGAACGCCTGCAGCGGAATCACCAGCAGGTGGAACAGCATCCAGCCCAGGCCGAATGCACCGCCCGCGATGGCACCGGCGATACCGGCACCGCCCAGCACCCAGATCAGCAGGAAGACGATCTCGCCGCCGAACATGTTGCCGAACAGTCGCATCGCCAGCGAAATCGGCTTGCTCAGCCACTCGACGATGTTGAGGATCAGGTTGAACGGCAGCATCCACTTGCCGAACGGCGCGGTCAGGAATTCTTTGGTGAAGCCGCCCAGACCCTTGGAGCGCAGGCCGAAGAACAGCATCAGGAAGAACACGCTGATCGACATGCCGAGGGTGGCATTGACGTCGGCGGTCGGGACCGGCTTCCAGAAGGCGTAATCATGCGGATGGGCAGCGCCCATCTGGCCTGCCGCCCACTCGGTGAAGGCGTTCATCGGGAAACCGATGAAGTCGGCCGGGATCATCTTGATGAGGTTCATCAGGAGGATCCAGAAGAAGATCGTGATCGCGATCGGGGTCACCAGCTTGCTGGTGCCGTGGTAGGTGTCCTTGGCCTGGCGGTCAACGAACTCCAGGCAGATCTCGACGAACGCCTGCCACTTGCCCGGAACGCCGGCGGTCGCCTTGCGCGTGGCCAGCCAGAAGCCGAACACCATGACCAGGCCCATCAGGAGCGAGGTGGCGAGAGTATCCAGATGCAACGCCCACGGGCTGTCACGCATCACCACAAGATTCTGCAGGTGATGTTGGATGTAGGAGGTGGGAGTTAGCGCCTCGCCTGCCATGTGTCCGGAACCTTGAGTTAAATAAATTGGATCAGCGCCTGGCCAGAGCCAGGACCTGGAACATCAACCCGACGGCGATACCGGCCAACAGCGCCAATGCAGGCAGCTTGAAGACCAGGAACCCCACCATCAGGACGCCGAATACGAGCACCCACTTTGCCACGACCGCCAGGATCAGGCGGGTCATCGCCGAGCCTGCCGCCTGCACGCCGCCACCCAGCGCCATCCGCGCCGCCACCCAACCGGCCGCCGAGACCGCCACGCCGGAGACCAGCGCCCCCAGGGCTGCCTTCGGGCCACCCCACAGAAGCAGGGCCAGAGCCAGGACAGCCACTGCAGCGAGCGGGTAAACCGCTGCGCGCAGCATCAGTCGCCGACCCGCGTCAACGGAGTTCAGCACGTGAATGTCCTGCATGGTTGTGAGAAGGAAAGGCCGAGGCCGCAAGCAACCGCCTCGTCGAGCCGCCAAATTATAGCAATGGGACAATTTGAGAGACAACCGGTCCCTGTTCATCCCGGATGTGAGCAACCCGTTGGACGCGCCCAGAGGCCTGTTCCACCGACGGTCCAATCCCGTCAGGACAGGGGTGGACGATGACGCGATGCAGCATATTGAACTTTGGTCGCACCTCACGGTCTGATCGATCAGCCTGCTCCTGAATCCTCGTCGGCGTCCCGCGAGCAGGCCAGTACCGGGTGACCCCGAAGCCCTCTCGGGGTCACCCTTTTTTTTGCGGCGGTGGCGCCCCTTGTCCTGCCCTGACCCGCGCCATAACGCCATCGGACCACGGTATCGGCCACCGCGCCGGACCGGGGGTCATTCCGCGCGCATGAACGGTACACACAGCGTCCACCATACGTTCACGAATGGTGGACGCCGGTCTGGGCAGAGTGATGTCACATCAATGAATCACTGCAAGGACACACACCGATGCGCCTGATGCTTTCCCTCCTCGCCCTGCCACTGGCCGTGGCTGCGATCACCCATGCCGAGACCGCCAGTGCCGCCGAGGGCGACGACCGCTTCGCGCTCCGCCTGGGCGCGATGAACATCGATTCGGACAACACGCTCCGCGGCAGTACCACGGTGGCGGGCCAGGACGTGGGCTTCGATGAGGACTTCAAGCTTGGCGGCAAGGAATGGGAACCGCGCGTGGACGGGATGTTCCGCATCAGCGACCGCCAGCGCCTGCTGTTCAACTACTTCAAGTACGACAAGGATCGCCGCGAAACGCTGGATGACGGCATCAGCTTCGGCGGCGTCAATGTCCCGGCAGGCAGCTTCGTCAAGGGCGAGCTGAAGTATCAGGTGGCCAGCCTGGTGTACGACTATTCGGTCGTGGACACCGACACGTTCGACCTGGGCCTGCAGATCGGTGCCGAATACGCCAAGGTCAGCACCAAGGCCTACGCCGACGTGGGCGATCTGTACCAGGGCCGCTTCCTGGATGAGAAGACCGACGGCGTGGCCCCGGTGGTCGGCGCACGCCTGAGCTTCACCCCGTCGGAAAAGTGGATGATCACTTTCCAGGGCCAGTACCTGAACACCGACTGGGGCAACTTCGACGACTACAAGGGCGACCTGAGCCGCGCCAATGCCATCGTCGATTACCGCCTCACCCAGAACTTCGGCCTCTTCGCCGGCTACGACTGGTTCAAGCTCGACGCCGACAAGAAGGGCAGCGACGGCACCATCGGCCTGAAGCAGGAATTCAAGGGCCCGGTGGCCGGTATCAGCGTCACCTTCTGACCTGCAACAACGGCTCTCCAAACGCGGCAACAGGGTGACCTGTTGTCGCGTTTTCGTTTGGGCGCGGCAAAAGCGCGCGACGTCAAAGGCACGGCGCCCACGGCGTACCGGGGGAGTGCACCGGGCAGCCCATGCCAGGACACGCCGTAAACCCGTCCGTGGGGGCTCGATGGCGGCATCCATGCCGCCAACGGTCCTGGCATGGGCCGCCCGGTGCCCTCTGCACAGATGGCGGAGGGCGGACAGAAGGGCGGTCGACCGCCACGCCGTAACACCCTGAAGCACGTGTTGGATGGCGTTGGCCGCGTCGCGACCCACCCTGAAATGCGCGCCGGGCAGCCCATGCCGGGGCCGTTGGGCGGCATGGATGCCGCCCACGAGCCCCCAGGGATGGGTTCACGGCGTGCCCCGGCATGGGCTGCCCGGCGCGCGTCCACGTGACAACGGAGGCGCCACGCAGTTGAAGTTGACGTTGCTGTTGAACAGAAAAACCCGGCTTTCGCCGGGTTTTTCCATTGAACACGCATCACCACCAACAGATGGCGGGCGCTTACTTCTTCTTGGGCATGTACAGATCGGTGATCGTGCCGTCGTAGATTTCCGCGGCCATCGCCACCGATTCGCTCAGCGTCGGATGCGCGTGGATGGTGTGGCCGATGTCTTCGGCCTCCGCACCCATCTCGATCGCCAGACCGATTTCGGCCAGCAGGTCACCGGCGTGCACACCGACGATCGCGCCGCCGATGATGCGGTGGGTCTCTTCGTCGAAGATCAGCTTGGTGAAGCCTTCGGTACGGCCGATGCCGATCGCGCGGCCGCTGGCGGCCCACGGGAACTTGGCCACGCCGACCTTCAACCCCTTGGCCTTCGCCTCGGTCTCGGTCACGCCGACCCACGCGATTTCCGGATTGGTGTAGGCCACCGACGGAATCACCCGCGCCACCCACTCCTTCTTCTCGCCTGCGGCCACTTCCGCCGCCAGCTTGCCTTCGTGCGTGGCCTTGTGGGCCAGCATCGGGTTGCCCACGATGTCGCCGATGGCGAAGATGTGCGGCACGTTGGTGCGCATCTGACGGTCGGCGGGAATGAAACCGCGCTCGGTCACCTGCACGCCGGCCTTCTCGGCATCGATCTTCTTTCCGTTCGGGGAGCGGCCCACCGCCACCAGCACGCGGTCGAAGGTGGTGGCCTCCAGGCCCGGCTTTTCGCCTTCCACGGCGGCCTCGAAGGACACGGTGATGCCGGCCTTGTCCGCCTTGACGTCGGTCGCCTTGGTCTTCAGGTGCACCATGATGCCCTGCTTCTTCAGGCGGTCGGCCAGCGGCTTGACCAGGTCCTTGTCGGCGCCCGGCATCAGCTGGTCCATGAACTCGACCACGGTCACTTCGCTGCCCAGCGCACCGTATACGGTGGCCATTTCCAGGCCGATGATGCCGCCACCGACCACCAGCAGCTTGCCCGGCACCTCGGCCAGTTCCAGCGCATCGGTGGAGTCCATGACGCGCTTGTCGTCCCACGGGAAGTTCGGCAGCTTCACTGCCTGCGAGCCGGCGGCGATGATGCACTGCTCGAAGCGCAGCAGCTGGGTCTTGCCGTCGTCGCCGACGATCTCCAGCTCATTGGCCGACACGAACTTCGCCAGGCCCTGCACCGTGCGCACCTTGCGCTGCTTGGCCATGCCGGCCAGGCCCTTGGTCAGCTGCGTGACCACTTTTTCCTTGTAGCCGCGCAGCTTGTCCAGGGTGATGGTCGGCTTGCCGAATTCAACGCCGAAATCACCGGCATGGGCGACTTCATCGATCACTGCGGCGGCATGCAGCAGCGCCTTGGAGGGAATGCAGCCCACGTTGAGGCAGACGCCACCGAGGCTGGCGTAACGCTCGACCAGCACGGTGTCCACACCCAGGTCGGCCGAACGGAAGGCTGCGGTGTAACCGCCCGGGCCTGCGCCCAGCACCACCATCCTGCACTCGATGTCGGCCGGCTTGCCCGAGGACAGCGCCGGCTGCGGCGCGGCCGGTTCGGCCGGGGCGCGGTGCGAGGGGGTCACCGGCGGCTTGCTGGCCGGTGCAGCCGGGGCGGGTGCCGCAGCGGCAGCCGGGGCAGCCGCGCCTTCGGCCTCCAGCACGACCACCACGTCGCCTTCGGACAGCGAGTCACCCAGCTTGACCTTGATTTCCTTGACCACGCCAGCGGCCGAGGACGGCACTTCCAGCGTGGCCTTGTCCGATTCCAGCGTGACCAGGCCCTGGTCCTTCTTCACTGTGTCGCCCACCGCGACCAGCAGTTCGATCACCGGCACATCGCTGTAATCGCCGATGTCGGGAACCTTGATTTCAATAGCGGCCATTCGTGTTCTCCTGGTGCTCAGCCGGCGTTGCCGCCGAGCAGTTGCTGCAGTTCGTCGAGCGACTCGTCCAGATCCTGCCAGCGACGGTCGAGCTTCTTTTCCTTGGTGTCGCTGGCTTCGATCAGCAGCGCCACCTGTTTCATGATCACTTTGCCGGCGCCGCACTCCGGCCGCGTGCCGCTGTAACGTTCGCCATCGACCATGAAGGACAGCACTTCGCCATCCAGCACGGGCGCCTTGCGGTCGGCGGGGACGCCGGCGTCCAGCGCGGCCTTCCAGCTGCGCACCAGGCGCTGCGCCAGCGCCGCCGGGATCCGCACCTGGTACTGGTCCGGTTCCTGGTCCACGCGCAGCTCCAGGCCCCCCTGGCGCGCACTGTTGTTCCAGTTGTACACGCGCTTGTCGGCGCGGCTGAAGCGCAGGGTCCATTCCTGCTCATCGGTGCCGGGCAGCAGCGCCACGCCAGTCTCGACACCGCTCTTGGGCAGGGTCACCAGCGACAGCGCGGGCTGCGCCTTGCCATCGAACAGGGTTTCCACCGCCTGGCCGTAGTTGCCTACGGCCGGCGGCCAGCCACGACCGAGGTCGATGCTGCAGCCGGCAGCGCCTGCCTGTGCCGCCGGCAGGAGCGCCAGCAGCGCCATCGCATGGAGCCGGACTCTGCCCGGCTGCGATGCCAGGCCTTGCCTCACAGCAGCACGCGCCGCATGTCGGCCAGCACCTGCGACAGGTAGGTGGTGAAGCGTGCGGCCAGCGCACCGTCGATGACGCGGTGGTCATAGCTCAGCGACAGCGGCAGCATCAGCTTCGGCGCGAATTCCTTGCCGTTCCAGACCGGCTGGATCGACGACTTGGACACGCCCAGGATGGCCACTTCCGGCGCATTGACGATCGGGGTGAACGCCGTGCCGCCGATACCGCCCAGCGAGCTGATCGAGAAGCAGCCACCGCTCATGTCGGCCGGGCCCAGCTTGCCGTCGCGAGCCTTCTTGGCCAGTTCGCCGGATTCCTGCGCGATCTGCACCACACCCTTCTTGTCCACATCGCGGATCACCGGCACCACCAACCCGCTCGGGGTGTCGGCGGCGAAACCGATGTTGAAGTACTTCTTCAGGGTCAGATTCTCGCCGCTGGCATCCAGCGAGGCGTTGAACTCGGGGAACTTCTTCAGTGCCGCGGCGCTGGCCTTGACCAGGAAGGCGAGCATGGTCAGCTTGATGCCGGCCTTCTCGTTTTCCTTGTTCAGCGCCACGCGCAGGGCTTCCAGCTCGGTGATGTCGGCCTGCTCGAACTGGGTGACGTGCGGAATCATCGCCCAGTTGCGCGCCAGGTTGGCGCCGGAAATCTTCTTGATGCGCGACAGCGGCTGGACCTCGACCTCACCAAACTTGGCAAAGTCGACCTTCGGCCAGGGCAGCAGGTTCAGCCCGCCGCCGGCGGCAACGGTGCCGCCGGCCGCCGGCACGCCGCCGGTCAGCGCGGACTTGACGAACTTCTGCACGTCGCCCTTGGTGATGCGGCCCCCCTTCTCGGTACCGGTCAGCTGGTTCAGATCGACGCCCAGCTCACGGGCGAACACGCGCACCGCCGGGGAGGCGTACGGGACCTTCTGCGGCAGCACGCTGTCGGCGCTGAACTGCACCGGCGGGCTGCTCGGGGCGCCGGCCGACGGCGCGGCGGCGGCCGGGGCGGGCTGCGTCGGCTTGGACGCGGCCTGCTCGATCTCGCGCGCGGCCAGCTTGTCCGGCTGCGCCGGGGCGGCGACCGGCTCGACCTTGGTCGCGGTCTCGGCAGCGGCCGGTGCGGCAGCGGCAGCAGCAGCGGCCGGCTTGGCCTCGGCCTCGCCTTCGGCCACTTCGATCAGGGCCACGACCTTGCCCTCGGAGAGGTTGTCGCCGACCTTGACCTTGATTTCCTTGACCACGCCAGCCACCGAGGACGGCACTTCCATCGTGGCCTTGTCCGACTCCAGCGTCACCAGACCCTGGTCCTTCTTGACGGTATCACCAACGGCGACAAGCACCTCGATTACCGGGATATCGCTGTAGTCACCGATATCGGGGACAAGTGCTTCCTTGATTTCGGCCATGGGGATAACTCCGGCAATCTGGTGTAGGGAATCCTCTATTGTGGGGGCAGGAGGCGCTAGCGCCAACCTGCTTGTGCCAATTTCAATGCCCCTGTCCCGGGACAGGCTGTTTCAGCGCGCGTTACATGCACGGCCGCCGCCCGTGGCCGCGTGACCAGTCGGTGCCGTATTGTCCGCCTTGTCCCCCGCGTCCCTGCCGGCAGAGGCCGCCCTCAACCGGTCAACGCCGCGGCCAACGGCGCCCACGCCACCTGCAGGCGCGGCAGCGGCCAGGCCGCGTTGGCCGGGCTGGTCGACGGCAGCGACCACACCGGCAATGCCTGCGCCCGCGCCGACAGCGACGGGGCGATATGCCGCAGGAACGCACGGTGCGCCGTGCCACCGTTGCAGCAGATCGCGCGCAGGGCCGGCAGCGTGTCAATCAGGACCGGCAGCGCATTGGCCACTTCACTGCCGCGCACGATCGACGCATCCAGGCTGCCGGCGCGCTCGCAGCGGCCGATCACGTCCCACACGCCCACGCCTGCGGCCAGCAGCGCCTCCATGCGCGCGGCGTAGGGCAGCGTCGCATCGACATCGCACAACGCCGCCATCAGCGGCCAGAACCGGTTGCGCGGATGCGCGTAGTACTGCGCCGCCTGCAACGAGGCGATGCCGGGCATGGAACCGAGCACCAGCACGCGCGCATGCGCATCGACCTGCGCAGGAAGCCCTTGGCACTGCATGGTGTTCATCACTCCACGTCCAACTGCATGAATGTCCAGCGTCGCATGATCACCCGTCTGCGCAGCGGTTCCGCGCTGTTCGCTGAACGGAACAAACCAATTTTTAACGCGCGTCGGATGCGATTCATGTTTCGGGGACTACGTTTGGCCCACCCCGGAACAAGGGGTCCAGAACAAAAAAACACCGAGGAGATTCCCCCATGCGCTCCATCCGCACCCTGACCCTGGCAACCCTGACCGCGCTGGCCTTCGCACCGGCCGCATTCGCGCAGGACACCACCACCACTGACACCGCTTCGGGCAAGCATTTTGCCGTGGTCGGCGGCGTCTCGCTGCTGCAGCCGAAGAACGACCCGCTCGACGGCGTGCGCAAGGTGGATGGCGGCCCGGCCCCCACGCTGAGCTTCAGCTACTACATCAACGACAACTGGGCCGTGGAACTGTGGGGCGCCGCCGACAAGTTCGACCACCGCGTGCGCGGTACCGATGGCGCGCGTCTGGGCACCGTCGAGCAGCAGCCGATCGCGCTGAGCGGCCAGTATCACTTCGGCCAGGCCGACAACGTGTTCCGTCCGTTCGTGGGCGTGGGCTACTACGAGTCCAATTTCAGCAATGAGAAGCTGGCCAGCGATGTCGGCCACATCGGCCTGGAAACCGCCAAGGGCGCCATCGGCACCGTCGGCGTGGACATGAACATCAACAGCACCTGGTTTGCCCGCGCCGATGCCCGCTACATGCATTCGCGTCCGGAACTGACCGTCAACGGCGACGGCACCGGCGACAAGGCCAAGCTGGACCCGTGGACCGTGGGCTTCGGCATCGGTGCCCGCTTCTAAGCGCCACCCCGCATCCAGGTACGTTCGCGACGGGCCCCTCAACGGGGCCCGTTGTCGTTTCCGGACCGTGCACTTTCATCGGGTCTTGTCCGCGCGTGATCGACACTGCCGGCACGGACCCATCCGGGTCCATCCCGGGGAAGCGATGAGCGATACCTTCGACGTGCTGGTGGTGGGCGGCGGCATCAACGGCGCCGGTATCGCCCGCGATGCCGCCGGGCGCGGGCTGTCGGTCTGCCTGTGCGAGCAGGACGATCGCGCCGCGCATACCTCCAGCGCCAGTACCAAGCTCGTCCACGGCGGCCTGCGCTACCTGCGCAACGGCGAGTTCGCCCTGGTGCGCAAGGCGCTCAACGAACGCGAAACCGTCTGCCGGCTGGCGCCGCATCTGGTCCGCCCCACCACGTTCGTGCTGCCGCATGCCTCGCTGCTGCGACCGGCCTGGGTGCTGCGCGCCGGCTTGTGGCTCTACGACCACCTTGGCCAGGCCAACGCCCATTTCCCGCCGTCGCGACGCCTGCGGCTGGCCACCGATCCGGCCGGCGCAGCGCTGCAGCCGCAGTACCGTACCGGTTTCAGCTACGCCGATGCGCGCGTGGACGATGCGCGATTGGTGGTCCTCAATGCGGTGGATGCGCACGAACGCGGCGCCCGGATCCGGGTACGCACGCGTTGCGAGCAGCTGATCCGCCACCGTGACCACTGGTGGGCAGTGCTGCGCGACGCCAACGGCGATGTGCAGCGCGTGCGCACGCAGTGCGTGGTCAATGCCGCCGGGCCGTGGGCAGGCCAGCTGCTGGAGCGTGCCGGCCTGGATGCACCGATCGGCCTGCGCCTGGTGCAGGGCAGCCACCTGGTCGTGCCACGCCTGTTCGCGCACGACAGCGCCTATGTGTTCCAGCAACCGGATCAGCGCATCGTGTTCGCCATCCCGTACGAGGACGACTTCACGCTGATCGGCACCACCGACACCGACTACGACGACGACCCCGCCCAGGTGCGTCCACGCGATGACGAACAGGCCTATCTGCTGGCGGCGGTCAACCGTTACCTGCGCGTCCCGGTGCGGGACGCGGACATCGTGTGGCGCTTCAGCGGGGTGCGCCCGCTGCTGGCGGACCATCACCGCGATGCGTCCAAGGTGACCCGCGACTATCGGCTGGACCTGGATACCGGCGGAGCGCCGCTGCTCAGCGTCCTGGGCGGCAAGCTCACCACCTATCGCGCCCTGGCCGAGGAAGCGCTGGACCGGCTCGGCCCCCACCTGCCCCACGCCGGGCCGGCGTGGACCGCACACGGCGCGGTCTTGCCCGGCGGCGATGGCGGTGATGGCGCGGCGGTCGCCGCATGCCTGCAGCAGTCCCATCCGCAGCTGCCGGCGGCCCTGCTGCAGCGTCTGGCCAGCAGTTATGGCACCCGCGCCACACGCCTGCTGGGCGGTGCGCAGTCGCTGGATGCGCTGGGCCACGACCACGGCGGCGGGCTGTATCAGCGCGAGCTGGACTATCTGGTCGCGCACGAGTGGGCGCGGACGGCCGATGATGTGTTGTGGCGACGCACGCACCTCGGGCTCCGCATGCAGCCAGCCCAGTGCGAGGCATTGGCCGCGCACCTGCAGGCCCGCGCGGCGATGGCGTAGGCTGGGCGGATCGCTGCGACATGCGCAGGGTTGCCAGGGAGTCAGTGATGGACAAGCAGTACGTGCTCGCGATCGACCAGGGCACCACCAGTTCGCGCGCGATCCTGTTCGACCGCGACGGCCGCATGGCCGGGAGCGCCCAACGCGAGTTCACCCAGCTGTTCCCCGAACCGGGCTGGGTGGAGCACGATCCACGCGAGATCCTCACCAGCGTCTACACCACGATCACCGAGCTGTTGAACCGCCAGCAGGTCGAGCCGCGCCACATCGCCGCCATCGGCATCACCAACCAGCGCGAAACCACCGTGGTGTGGGACAAGGCCACCGGGCAACCGATCCACAATGCGGTCGTGTGGCAGTCGCGGCAGAGCCACCCGCTGTGCGAACGACTCAAAGCCGACGGCCATGAGCCGTTGATCCGGCAGCGCACCGGTCTGGTGATCGACGCGTACTTCTCGGCCACCAAGATCCGCTGGATCCTCGACCATGTTCCCGGTGCGCAGGCGCGGGCCGAGCGCGGCGAACTGCTGTTCGGCACCATCGACACCTGGCTGGTCTGGAACCTCAGCGGCGGTCAGGCGCATGTCACTGATCCGAGCAATGCCGCACGCACCCTGCTGTTCGATATCCACGCGCGGCGCTGGGATGATGCACTGCTGGCGCTGTTCAACATTCCACGCGCGATGCTGCCCGAGGTCCGCAGCTCCAGCGAAGTCTACGCGACCACGCGGTCGCAGTTCTTCTTCGATCAGCACATTCCCATTGCCGGCATCGCCGGCGACCAGCAGGCCGCGCTGTTCGGCCAGGCATGCTTCGAGCCGGGCATGGCCAAGAACACCTATGGCACCGGCTGTTTCATGCTGATGAACACCGGCGACAAGGCCGTGGAATCGCACAATGGCCTGCTGACCACGTTGGCCTGGGGCATCGACGGCCGGGTGGAGTACGCCCTGGAAGGCTCGATCTTCGTCGCCGGGTCGGTGGTGCAGTGGCTGCGCGACGGATTGCGCATGTTCGGCAAGTCCAGCGACTGCCAGGCGTATGCAGAGCGCGCCGAGGACAACGGCGGCGTGTACCTGGTGCCGGCCTTTGTCGGGCTGGGCGCGCCGTACTGGCGCAGCGATGTGCGCGGGGCGATGTTCGGGCTGACCCGTGGCACCACCAAGGAACATTTCATCCGCGCGGCGGTGGAGTCGATGGCCTACCAGACCCGCGACGTGCTGGCCGCGATGCAGGCCGATGCCGGCATCGAGCTGAAGGAGCTGCGCGCCGACGGCGGTGCGATCGCCAACGACTTCATGGCGCAGTTCCAGAGCGACCTGCTTGGCGTGCCGGTGCTTCGCCCGCAGGTGGCCGAAACCACCGCGCTGGGCGCGGCCTATCTGGCCGGGCTGGCGACCGGCTTCTGGACCAGCCGCGCGCAGATCGCCGAACAATGGGCCGTGGACCGCCGTTTCCAACCGCAGATGGCGGCGGCGCGCCGCGAGGCGCTGTATGCCGGCTGGCAGCAGGCCGTGGAAGCGACGATGGGCTTCCGGGTCACGTCACCGGCGTAATGCCGGCCGCCGGCCGGCATTGCGTCCCCATCGCCATCAGAACGCCGGCAGCACCGCGCCCTTGTATTTCTCGGCGATGAAGGCCTTCACGTCGGGGCTGGTCAGCGCCTTGGCCAGCTGCTGCACGCGGGCATCGTCCTTGTTGTCCGGGCGCGCGACCAGGAAGTTCACGTACGGCGAATCCCGGCTCTCGATGGCCAGCGCGTCCTCGGTCGGATTGAGCCCGGCATCCAGCGCGTAATTGGTGTTGATCAGGGCCAGATCGACCTGGTCGAGCACGCGCGGCAGCATCGCCGAATCCAGCTCGCGGAACTTGAGCTGCTTGGGGTTGGCGATGATGTCACGCTGGGTGGCCAGCGCATTGGTCGGGTCCTTGAGGGTGATCAGGCCGGCCTTGTGCAGCAGGATCAGCGCGCGGCTGTTGTTGCTCGGGTCATTGGGAATCACCACGTCCGCACCGGTGGGCACCTCATCGAGCGTCTTGAAGCGGCGCGAGTAGGCGCCGAACGGCTCGATGTGCACGCCGATCACTTTGACCAGATCGGTCTTGCGGTCGCGGTTGTAGGCATCCAGATACGGCTCGGTCTGGAAGTAGTTGACGTCCACCTGCTTCTGCACGAGCTGGTCGTTGGGCTGCACGTAATCGTTGAACACGCGCACGTCCAGTTCCAGCCCTTCCTTGGCCAGGATCGGCTTGACCTGGGCCAGGATCTCGGCATGCGGAACGGCCGTGGCGGCGACCACCAGCTTCTTCGTGTCGTTGCCGGACTTACCGCAGGCGGCCAGGGCCAGCGACGCGGCCAGCAGCGGGAGCAACAGGTACTTTTTCATGGGGGGACAATCCGGGGGGGGCTGCGACAGCCTTCAACGATACCGCAGGCACCGCCCCCCCGGGTACCGGGGCCACATGACGGTGGGGCATGAGCGGCGGCCGCAGCAGGCGGGTGCGGCGACCGCAGGCGTTGCTACTCGTAGTTGCTCAGCGCCAGAGCCAGCAGCGCCTTGGCCTGTTCGCGCAGCACGGTCGGCTCGATGATCTCGGCATCCGACCCGTAGTGGAGCACGTCCATCAGCAGCTCGCGGGAAACGCTGTACGGCACCTTCAGTTCATAGCGGCCGTCCGGCAGGAACCGACCCTGCTGCCTGGAATGCCAGTGTTCGTCGGCCACCCAGCGCGCCGCCTTGGCGCTGAACACGATGGTGGCCCAGCCCTTGGGCGCGCCGGAAAAGATGCCGTAGCTCGCGCCGAGCTGTTCGTCCAGCTCGCTGTCGTCCACGTCGCGGGCCACGGTGTCGACCACCCGCGCCTTGTAGATGCGGTCCACCGCAAAACTGCGCAGTCCCTCGCGCCCGTGGTCCCAGGCATCCAGGTACCAGTTGTCGCGATAGTGGGTCATGCGCTGCGGGGAGACGGTGCGCTTGGTGGCCTCGTCAGTGGAGCGGGCACGGTACTCGAACGCCAGCTGCTTGCGCTCCAGCACCGCCGACGCCACCGCACGGAAGCTGGCCTCGTCGAATTTACGGCCGCGGTGCGGAATCACCCGCACCCGGTCCACCGGCCAGGTCGAGACCCCGGCCTGGGCAGCCAGCAGGCCTTCGATGCGTTGCTGCAGCGGCGCAAGCACGGAGGACAACACGCCACCGCCAGTACGCGCCAACAAGTGCTGGGAGGCCAGCAGCGCGTGCAGCTCCTCCGAGCTGAGCCACAGCCCCGGCAGCTCGAAGCGGTCGCTTTCATCGGCCTGGTAGCGGAAGCCGGCCTCGCCGTCGCCCTCCACCGGGGCCATCAGCGCGTCGCGCAGGAAGGCCAGGTCGCGATACACCGTGGCGCGGGAACACGCCAGTTTCTCCTGCAGCGTCGCCACCGTCACCGGGTAGCGGGCGGACTTGAGCAGGCGATGCAGGGCATTGATGCGTTCATATCGGTCCATGAGCCGATTATGTCCGAGTCGCCGTCGTTGTGGCGGCATCGTCGGCATCTTCGGCTATCGTGGTGCCCCCTGCCCGGCCGTCCCCGCCATGTCCTCGCCCCTCGTGCGCCTGTTCCCCGCCGCCCTGCTCGTCATGCTGCTGGGGGCATGCGAGCGCAGCGCCGAGCCGGCCACCCCGGGCCCATCACTGGCCGCGACGGTGCCGGCCGCCGATCCGGCCGGTGAGGTGCTTGCCGCCAGCCGCCGGTTCGGCCAGCTGCGCAGCTTCCAGGCCCACATGCAGATGCAGGGGCCGCGTCCGCTCGAGGCGCGGATGGACTTCGTCGCACCGGACCGTTACCGGCTGACCACCGGGGAGGGCGCGCAGACCATCATTGGCGACACCTTCTTCCTGCAGCGCGATGGCGAGGTCCGCCAGGTTCCGGTGCCGCCGGGGCTGCTGGCACAGTGGCGCAATCCGCTGCCGCCCGATCTGGCACCGGCGCAACTGCAGGTGGAAGCGCTGGGCAGCGACCGCATCGACGGTCAGGTCGCGCGCAGGTTCCGCGTCCGCCATGCCACCGCGGCGCCGGACGGCATGCTGTACTGGATCAACGCGCAGGGGCTGCCCGTGCGCATCCGTCGGCAGGGACAGACCCAGGGACAGGCCTTCGACATCACGGTGTCGTACGCGCGCTTCGACGATCCGACGCTGCGCGTCGATCTACCCTGAACAGGCGGAAAGGCCGAACGTCTGCTAAAGCCGGGGCACAGGCGCGGATGTCGCGCTGAACGCTTCAAGTATCATCACCGGCCTGTCCCTCCCCCCTGTCCGATCCGGAGAACCGTTGATGTCCCTGCGCGTCTCGTTGCTTGTTCCCCTGCTGCTCTGCGCCCCGGTGGCCTGGGCGGAAGACGTTTCCGAGCTGGCCGCGATGACCTCGCCCTGGAGCGGCAGCGGCGGCGAACTGGGCTTTGCCTCGGCCCGCGGCAACAGCAACACCGAGAGCGCCAACGGTCGCCTGCGCCTGCGTTACACCGATGACGACTGGGTGCACAGCATGGACCTGTTCGGCCTGCGCTCGCGCTCGGAGTACACCGAAACCAACGATGACGGCAGCACCGTGCGCCGCCGCAACACCACCGCGAACCGCTATACCGGCAGCGCCGGCAGCGCGCTGCAGCTGGGCGAACACCGCCAGCTCACCGCCACCGTGCGTTACGAGCGCGACGATTTCGCCACCTACGACCGCCAGAGCTCGTTCGGTCTCGGTTACGGTACCCGCGTGGTGGACAGCGACCGCTTCTACATCGACGCGCAGATCGGCCCCGGTGTGCGCCGCACGCACAATACCGAGGACGATGAGACCCGCACCGGCCTGATCGGCCGCGGCCTGTTCGACGTCAAGTACACGCTGACCCCCAATACCGACCTGGTCAACACGCTGCTGGTCGAATCGGGCTCGTACAACACCTTCGGCCAGAACGATTTCGGCGTGTCGGTCAGCATGAACGAGCACCTGGCGTTGAAAGCCGGCTGGCAGGCCCGTTACAACAGCGACGTCGCCGAAGACAAGCGCAAGACCGACACGTTGACCACCATGAACGTGGTCTACAAGTTCAAGTAAGGGTACGCGCCGTCGCATTCGCGCTGACGCTCCACGGTTCGCTGCGCGAATCGTGGGCCCCTTCCCCCCCCGGACCCCCACGGCTTCGCGGCCGCCCCCTGAGTCAGGGGGCTCCACACCGGAGGAGTGGTCGGCCTGCAGCTCAGACGGCGAGCAATTCGCCGGCGCCGCCGTCGAGCAGCCCCTGCGCCACTGCTTTTCCCAAGGCATCCGGGTCCGCTCCGGGCCCCCGCGCCTCGGCGCGGATCAGGCGGCCGTCGGCCACGCCGCCGACCAGCCCCTGCAGGAACAGGTCTTCTCCCTCCCACTGCGCGAAGCCGGCCACCGGCACATGGCAGCTGCCGTGCAGCGCACGGTTCATCGCGCGCTCGGCCTCCACGCAGGCGCGGGTGCGGGCATCATCCAGTGCGGCGAACAGCGCCATCACCTGCGCATCCTCGCCATTGCATTCCACCGTGACCGCGCCCTGCGCCGGGGCCGGCAGCCATGCCGGCGCGGCCAGCCGGGACACGATCCGCTCGCCCAGGCCCAACCGCTCCAGCCCGGCCACGGCCAGCACGATCGCGTCGTAACCGCCGTTGTCGAGCTTGGCCAGCCGGGTATTGACGTTGCCGCGCAGGTCCAGCAGCTCCAGGTCCGGACGCAGCGCGCGCAGCTGCGCCTGGCGGCGCAGCGAGGAGGTCCCCACGCGCGCGCCGATCGGCAGCGCATCGAGCGAGGCGTACAGATTGGAAATGAAGCCGTCGGCCGGATCGTGGCGGGTCAGCATCGCCGGCAGCGCGAACGGTGCGTCCAGCTCCATCGGTACGTCCTTGAGCGAATGCACCGCGCAGTCGGCCTCACCGCGCAGCATCGCCAGTTCCAGCTCCTTGAGGAACAGGCCCTTGCCGCCGATGGCGGCCAGCGAGCGGTCGAGCACCTCGTCGCCACGCGTGCTCATCGGCACCAGCACCACGTCCAGGCCAGGATGCGCCTGGCGCAGGCGATCGGCGACATGTTCGCTCTGCCACAGGGCAAGCGGGCTCTTTCGGGTGGCGATGCGCAGGGTCTTCATGCCGCCATTATGTCAAAGCCGGCCACGCGTACCGACCCACGGCCGGTACGCCGCTGCTCCCTCACAGGTGCTTGAGGTCCTGCTTGATGCTGGCCACGCAGCGCCGGCTCACCTCCAGCGGCTGCTTGCCGTGGCGAAGCACGGCCTGCACCTGGCCGGCGCTGTTGCGCCGCAGCTCCATCAGTTCGTGCCGGGCAACCAGGCAGTTGCGGTGGATGCGCACGAAGCGCGTGGTGAACTCCTCCTCCAGCGACTTCAGCGACTCCTCGATCAGGTCCTCGCCGCGTGCGTGGTGGACCACCACGTACTTTTCCTCGGCCTGCAGGTAGTGGATGTCGTCGATCGGGATCAGCCGCAGGCTGCCGCGCAGGCGCGCGCACAGCAGGGTGCGTGCCTGCTGGCTGGCGGCAACGGGTTGGCCACCGCGGCCCGCCAGGAAGGTCCGCGCGCGCTCCAGCGCGGCGGCCAGCCGCTCGGGACGCACCGGCTTCATCAGGTAATCAATGGCGGCCGCCTCGAACGCGGACAACGCGTGCGCGTCGTAGGCGGTGCAAAAGACTACCGCCGGACGCGGATCGAAGGTGGCCAGGTGACGGGCGGCCTCCAGCCCGTCCAGGCCCGGCATGGCGATGTCCAGCAGCACCAGGTCCGGTTGCAGGTCGGCGCAGGCGTGCAGCGCCTGTTCGCCGTTCTCCGCCTCGGCCACGACCTCGACCCCGGCCTGGTCGGCCAGCAGTGACCGCAGCCGATCGCGGGCCAGCGGTTCGTCGTCGGCGATGACCACTTTCAAGACAGCATCCTCATGGAATCGGGACCGTGATGTCGCAAGCATAGTAGCCGTCGCTCCATCCTCCCGTCATCCGCGCGCCCGGCCCGAAACGCCAGGCCAGGCGGTGCGCGATGCTGCGCTGGGCGTGGCCGGCACCGTGCGCCAGCGGCAGGCTGCGCGCGCTGGGATCGGGAGCCGGGTTGTGCACGCGGATGTGCAACTGCTGGTCCTTTACGCCCAGCCCGATGACGATCGTGCCCCCCGCCGGCAGCCGCGAGATGCCGTGCAGCACCGCGTTCTCCACCAGAGGCTGCAGTACCAGGCGCGGCATCGGCAGGTCCCACGGCAGCGGTTCCTCGCGCTGCCATTGCACCTGCAGGCGCTCGCCAAGGCGCAGCGATTCAATCGAGAGATAGCGCTCGGCCAGCTCGCATTCCTCGCGCAGGGTGGCATCGCCCTCGCCCGCCCCAAGCGCGGCCCGGAACAGATCGGACAGATCCAGCACCGCGCGTTCGGCCACCGCCGGATCGCGGCGCAGCAGGCCGGCGATGAGGTTCATGCTGTTGAAGAGAAAGTGCGGACGGATCCGCGCCTGCAACGCATCGGCCTGCGCGCGTGCGTTGGCCATCACCTGCGCGCTCCAGCGGTCGCTGACATAGAAATAGCGCAGAGCCAGCGCCACCATCAGCGCGGTGATCGCCGCGCTGCCCAGGGTGAAGCGCCAGAAGCCGACGCCGCTGGCAAAACTGCTTCCGCCCAGCGCGCTGTAAAGCCCATGCACGATGCCGGCGCAGGCACTGGCGATCACCGCAGTCATCGCCACCGCCAGCAGCGTGCCGGGAAACTCGGGAAGCCGCGACAACTGCTGCCGGGCGCTGCACAGGCAGACCGTGGTGGCCAACGCCAGCCACAGGGCAAAGCCACTGGCGCTGAGAAAGTCCGACACCAACCATTGCCGGCTGCCATCCGGCGCCAGGGCCACCACCAGCACCACCAGCTCGGCCAGCCCCAGCATCGCCGCCAGCCGCGGCAGGCGGCACAGGTCGGGCAGCCACGGCAGCTGGCGCGGGTCGCTCATCGGCTCAGGCGGCCTGGAACCGCGCGTCCAGCCAATCGCCCAGCGCCTGCAGCTCGTCGCCACAGACCTGGTGGGCCATCGGATAGGAATGCCATTCCAGCGGGAAGCCCAGCGCGGTGAGCGTCTGTGCGGTATGCGCGGCGATGGGCTGCGGAATGACCGGGTCCTGCGCGCCGTGCGCCATGAACACCGGGGGCCGGATGCCGTCCGGCGCACGCTGCGCGGCGGCCGTCTCCGGATCCGGCAGGTAGGTCGACAGCGCGATCAGGCCGGCCAGCGGGCGGGTCCGGCGCAAGGCGGCGCTGAGGATGATGGCGCCGCCCTGCGAGAAGCCGGCCAGCAGGATCCGTTCGGCCGGAATGCCGCGGGCGATTTCGTCCTCGATCAGGCCGTCCAGGGCCAGCACCGAGGCGTCCACGCCGGCGGCGTCGGCACGCGAGCGGAAGTCCATGCTGACGATGTCGTACCAGGCGCGCATCGGCACGCCGTTGTTGATCGTGATCGGCTGCACCGGTGCATGCGGAAACACGAAGCGGATCGCCGGCCAGTGCGGACGCAGCAGTTCGGGGACGATCGGAGCGAAATCATGGCCGTCAGCGCCCAGTCCATGCAGCCACAGCACCGCCCACTGCGGGTCGGTGCCGGTTTCGTTGATGACGGTTTCCAAGCGGTGCTGCATGCGGTGACTCCAGAACAGGGGCGCCGCATTATGCGCACAACTCACTGCGGCGCAGCGTTCTCCAGCGCGGCCCGACGCAGTTGCGCGGCGCGCACCAGCACCGGCGGCGGGGCCAGTTCCTCGGGAATGTCCATCAGGCCCCAGCGGTGCAGCAGGTCGCCGGCGCGGCGCCCGGAGGTCAGGGCCACTACCGGCACGGCCAGCACCATGCCGACCACCACCGGCGCCATCCATGCCGCCAGTGACGGCGACACCGCGTAGGCGAGCGCGCCCATGAACAGCCCGAAGACGCTCAGGCCACCGTAGCCGCGGATCAGCGCCGGCCAGGAGATCCCACCGTCGTCACGCTGCTGTGCATCCCAGCCCGAGTCCTTGCCGGCCAGCACTTCGGCCACGCCACGCGACTGCACGTACATCACCACCGGTGCCATCAGCGCGGCCAGCACGGTTTCCAGCAGCATCGAGATCAGCGCACGGAAGGCACCGCCGCATCCGCGCCGCTCCACCGGGTCCAGCAGCATGGCCAGGTACCCCAGCACCTTGGGCGACAGCAGCACGACCATCGTGAGGGCGAACATGCGCACCACTTTTTCTTCGTCCTGGTGCCGCCAGTACTGGCCGGGCGACAGATGCAGCAGCGCATTGAAATCGATGCCGCCCTGGAACAGCGGGATCGCGATGCCGATCAGCATCAGCATCGCCCACATCGGCGCGGTGAAATAGTGGCCGATGCCGATCATCATGTGCATGCGGCTGACCCAGTGCAGGCCCTTGGAGCCGACCACCTTGGCGTGCTGCAGGTTGCCCTGGCACCAGCGACGGTCGCGCACGAGCATGTCGGTCAGCGTGGGCGGGCCTTCCTCGTAGCTGCCCTTGAGGTAGGGCACCATGTGGGTGGCCCAGCCGCCACGGCGCATCAGCGCGGCCTCGACGAAATCGTGGCTGAGCACGTGCCCGCCGAACGGCTGGCGTCCCGGCAGCGGCGGCAGGCCGGCGTTCTCGGCAAAGGCCTCGGTGCGGATGATCGCGTTGTGGCCCCAGTAGTTGCTTTCCGCACCATGCCACCAGGCCACGCCGCGCCCGATCACCGGCCCGTACACGCGCCCGCCGAACTGCTGCATGCGTGCGAACAGGGTGCGCCCGCCGATCACCGCCGGCAGTGTCTGGATCAGGCCGACGTCCGGATTGTGTTCCATGCCGGCCACCAGGCGCACGATGGTGTCGCCGGTCATCAGGCTGTCGGCATCCAGGATCAGCATCTGCGGGTAGCCGCCACCGAAGCGGCGCACCCAGTCGGCGATGTTGCCGGCCTTGCGTCCGCTGTTGTCGCCGCGGCGACGGTAGAACAGCCGGTCGTGCCCCTGCACGGCATCGCGCAGTGCTTCAAACGCCTGTTCTTCGGCCGCACCGATGTCGTCGCGGCGGGTGTCGCTGAGCACGTAGAAATCGAACTGCGCCAGTTGCCCGGTCGCGGCAACCGACTCGTAGATCGCCTGCAGGCCAGCCAGCAGGCGGCGCGGATCTTCGTTGTAGGTGGGCATCAGCAGCGCGGTGCGGGTATGCACCTGCGGCAGCGGCTCATCCGGATCGATGCCCAGCTTGTAGCCGCGATCGAACACGGCGGTCAGAAAGCCGGCGACGGCCCCGGCAAAGGACAGCGCGATCCAGGCGAACAGGGCCACGAACAGGCACAGCAGGCAGGCCTCCAGCACGCTGACGCCGTTCACCGCGAGCACCTTCCACATCATGGTGGTGGCGGCAATGGTCATCGCTGCGGTGCCGCCGAGGATGTAGAAGCGGCGCAGCGCCATCAACCGCGGCGCGGTACGCTGGCGCGGCACCTGCAGGCGTCCTTCGCGGAACGACTGTTCGGGCATGGCCATCGGCGTTTCGACCGGCAGCACTGCCCGCCCGGCGTCCACAACGGCGTTGAGGGTCTGCGTGGTCATGCGCGGCGTCCCGTGGTGGGGCGTGCCAAGCCGGGCGAACCCGGTACCAGGTGGATCATCCCGATCCCGGCGCGCCCAGCGGCACGATTGCGTCCTGCCTGCGTGGACCGGCAACCGGTACGCAGCTGATGTCTGTCACTACCGGAACCCACGAACTCTCCAACAGGCTTGAGGCGAAAAATGCGGCTCAGTCTATGGGGCCAAATGTAAGCCGGGTGCGAAGGCCAATCCCCGTGATTTCTCCCCATTCAGCCAACCGGCCCCGACACCGGGGTGGCTGATCGCGACATGAGGTCGCAGCCCTTGTGCCACGGGGTTTTCCCCATTCATCTTGTAAGCGGGCGTCATTCGCATCATCCGAACGGTCGATGACCATCGCAGCGCCATCCACCGGGGCCGTGTCGTTCCGTGCGCAGCCCGCGCGCGCCTCGTCTGCCCCGGCCAAGCGCGGGACCGGGCGCCGTGGCATGTCCAAGCGCTTCCTGACGGCCACGCCCGACGTGCGCTGTCCCGATCGGGCAGCGCGTGGGCAGCGGGGGGTATCAGCGCAGCTCGGGCTCGGGCGTGACCAGCGCGGCAGCGGCGATCGCCAGCGCGCGCGAGGCGGCCTGGGTCAACTGCTGCTGGGCCAGCAACTGCTGGGCCTGGGTCGCGACCGGGCACGGTGCGATCGGGCGATTGGCGGGGCCCGCACCGTGGCGCGAGGAAGTACTCGACATGGTCTCCGTGTCCTGTGTCCTGCGGTCGTTCCCAACGGCATCCGCCGTGGGGAGTGCGCACCCTATCTGAAAATTCACCGCAATGTGTGACGGCCCGGTCGCGCCGGTTTTTCGACACGTCCGCGTCGATACACTGGCGTACTGGCATATACGAAAGCTATGATGAAAGCGTTTACAACCTAGAAAATGGATATGGACTCCTTCAACACCTCGCAGTACAGCCCCAAGTGGCAGTTCCGTTTCAACTTCTTCGAGAAGCATGGCGCGCCCAACGCCCCGGGCTTCAAGGAAGCCCTGCAGAAGCTGCCGTTCGGCGAAAAAGTGAAGGTCAACTTCAACTTCTTCGCCCTGTTCTTCACCTGGATCTACCTGTTCATCCTCGGCCTGTGGCGCAAGGCGATCGTGGTCCTCGCCGTGACCGTGGCGCTGTATGTGGTGGCGATGATCCTGCCGGGCTTCATCGGCCGTACGTTGCTGGTGGTGTGGTCGCTGCTGGTCGCGATCACGACCAACTACGCGTATTACCTGGATCGCGTGAAGGGCAACACCAGCTGGAACCCCTTTGAAGGTCTGCGCTGGTAATCGGCGCCCTGCACTGCCCTTCGGGCCCGGTCATCGACCGGGCTTTTTTTTGCGGTTCACCTCCCGCATCGCGGCCCGGCGCGCGCCGAACAGGATGCGGCTTTCCGGCACGCCGGGTCTGCAGGCGATCAGCGCGGCGGTCGGGTGACATCGCCGTCGGCCGAATCGGCCACGGACACGGCCGGCACCACCTGGCCGTCTTCCTTGGTGAAATCGGTGCGCAGCGGCGGCAACAGCGCCAGGACCGCTTCGGATGGCCGCGCCAGGCGGACACCACGCTCCGTCTCGACGAAGGGACGGTTGATCAGGATCGGGTGCGCCAGCATCGCATCGAGCAGGTGGTCGTCATCCAGCCGCAGGTCATCCAGACCCAGCGCGGCGTAGGGCGGCACGTTCTGCCGCAGCGCCTGGCGCACCTCCAGGCCCGCGCGCCGGATCAGCGAGACCAGCCGCTCGCGCGTCGGCGGCGTCACCAGGTACTCGATCACCTCCGGCTCGATGCCGACATGGCGGATCAAGGCAAGAACGTTGCGCGAGGTGGCGCACGCAGGGTTGTGGAGAATTGTTGCCTTCATGGCGCGCTCCCGGCCGTCGGCGATGGTGCTGCAACGGCACCGGCGGCCACCGCCAGCGCGTGCATCGCCGCGACGTCCTTGCGTTCGCTGTAACGGCTGGTGAGGTAGTCGGTGCGCCCCCGCACGAGCAGTGTGAACTTGACCAGCTCCTCCACCACATCGACCACGCGGTCGTAGTACGGCGAGGCACGCATCCGGCCCGCGTCGTCGAATTCCTGCCAGACCTTGGGCACCGACGACTGGTTCGGGATGGTGACCATGCGCATCCAGCGGCCCAGCACGCGCAGCGCGTTGACCACATTGAACGACTGCGAGCCGCCACAGACCTGCATGACCGCCAGCGTGCGACCCTGCGTCGGGCGCACGCTGCCCTCGGACAGCGGCAGCCAGTCGATCTGGTTCTTGAACACCGCGCTCATGCTGCCGTGGCGCTCCGGGCTGATCCAGACCTGCCCTTCGGACCACTGTGACCAGGCACGCAGCTGCTGCACCTGCGGATGGTCGGCCCCGACGGCATCGCACATCGGCAGCGCGTGCGGATCGAAGACCCGTACCTCGGCGCCGAAGTGCTGCAGCAGGTGCTCTACTTCGCGTGCGAGCAGCCGGCTGTAGGACTGTGGGCGCAGCGATCCGTACAGGATCAGGATCCGCGGCGGGTGGTCGCCGCCCTCCTGGCGCAATGCGTCCAGATCGGGCGACGGGGCCGCCGCCGGGGTCAGGTGGGGAAGGCGGGACATGAGGGCGTTGCTCCGGCGCTATTGTTCCACTATTCTAGAAACATGGAACAAAAAACCGCAACCACCGCCCTCGCCGCGCTGGGCCACGCCACCCGCCTGAGCGTATTCCGCCTGCTGGTCCAGGCGGGCCACAGCGGC
This sequence comes from Stenotrophomonas sp. NPDC077421, assembly GCF_049545505.1. NCBI lineage: Bacteria > Pseudomonadati > Pseudomonadota > Gammaproteobacteria > Lysobacterales > Lysobacteraceae > Stenotrophomonas > Stenotrophomonas sp. NPDC077421. The sequence goes on from NZ_JBMWDP010000033.1 coordinate 26,464, forward strand.
CGCCTCGCCGGCGAGATCGCCGCTGAACTGTCGTTGCCCGGGGCCACCCTCTCCTTCCACCTCAAGGAACTGGCGGCTGCCGGGCTGGTGACGGCCGAAGCGCGGGGCCGCAGCATCTGCTACCGCGCCGAGTTCGACGCGATGAACGGACTGATCGGCTACCTGACCGAGAACTGCTGCGCCGGCGACGCCGCCTGCGGACCGGATGCCCGGTGCATGCCGACGCCATGACGTCTCCCGCCGCCCCCCGCCTGTCCTTCCTGGACCGTTGGCTGACGCTGTGGATCTTCGCGGCGATGGCGCTCGGCATTGCCTTGGGCGCCTGGTTCGAGGGCCTGCCCGCCGCCCTGGATGCCCTCAGTATCGGCAGCACCAACATCCCCATCGCGATCGGCCTGATCCTGATGATGTATCCCCCGCTGGCGAAAGTGCGCATGGATACCCTGCCCACCGTGTTTGCCGACAAGCGCGTGCTGCTGCTGTCGCTGGTGCAGAACTGGGTGGTCGGGCCGGTGCTGATGTTCGCGCTGGCCGCCCTGCTGCTGCGCGACCATCCCGATTACATGACCGGCCTGATCCTGATCGGGCTGGCGCGCTGTATCGCAATGGTGCTGGTCTGGAATCAGCTCGCGCGTGGCGACAACCGGTATGTCGCCGGCCTGGTCGCGTTCAATTCACTGTTCCAGATCGCGTTCTTCAGCCTGTACGCCTGGCTGTTCCTGTCGGTGCTGCCACCGCTGTTCGGCCTGGAGCGCAGCGTGATCGACGTCAGTCCCTGGACCATCGCCAGCGCCGTGCTGGTGTATCTGGGCATTCCGTTTGCAGCCGCATGGCTGGGGCGGGTGCTGCTGACCCGCATGCGCGGTGCGGACTGGTACGAAACGCGCTTCCTGCCCGCAATCAGCCCGCTGACGCTGGCCGCGCTGTTGTTCACCATCGTGCTGATGTTCAGCCTCAAAGGCAGTGATGTGCTGCGCCTGCCCCTGGATGCGATCCGCATTGCGCTCCCCCTGACGCTCTACTTCCTGCTGCAGTTCCTGATCAGCTTCTTCATGGGCCGGTGGATCGCCAAGGACTACCCACGCACCACGGCCATCGCCTTCACCGCCACCGGCAACAACTTCGAACTGGCGATCGCGGTGGCCATCGCCTCGTTCGGCCTGGCCTCGCCGGTGGCGTTCGCGGCGGTGATCGGGCCGCTGGTGGAGGTACCGGTGCTGATCCTGCTGGTCCACCTGGCGCTGTGGCTGGGGCGCCGTGAATTCGCCCCTGCCGGCAGCCGTGTCGACAGCGCGGCATGAACGGGACGACAGGACCGGGCCGGCAACCGCTGCCGCAGCTCAGGCCAGCGTCAGGCTGCCGTGCCACAGCCCCCATACCCCGCACAGCGCCACGCCCAGCACGCCCCCGGCGATCCCCCACTCCACCGGAGTGAACACCGGCTGCCCGTGCTGCCGCTTGGCCAGGGCGAACATGAGCATGCCCGGTGCGTACAGCAGCGCCGACAGCATCACCTGCGCCACGCCGCCGGCATACACCAGCCACACCGCATACACGGTGGCCAGCAACGCCACGAACAGGTCGCGCCGGCGCGGCGCGGCGGGGTCGGTGTAGCCTTCGCCACGCCACGCGATCAGCACCCCGTAACCGGCCGAGAACAGGTACGGCACCAGCGCCATCGAGGCGCCCAGCAACACCAGACTGGTGTAAGTGCCGGCATTGAACAGGGTGATCACCAGGAACAGCTGGATCAATCCGTTGGTGAGCCACAGCGCGTTGGCGGGCACGTCGTTGGCGTTCTGGCGGGCCAGGAAAGCGGGCATCGTGCCGTCCCCGGCCGCGGCGTACAGCACTTCGGCACACAGCAGCACCCAGGCCAGCAGCGCGCCCAGCACCGACACGATCATGCCGATGATGATCAGGGTGGCTCCCCACGGGCCAACAATGGCCTCCAGCACGAACGCCATCGAGGGGTTGTGCAGGTGCGCCAGCTTCTCGTGGCCGAGCACGCCCATCGACAGCAGATTCACCAGCATCAGCAACGCCAGCACGCACAGGAAGCCGATCACGGTGGCGCGCCCGACGTCGGCGCGCTTTCCTGCACGCCGCGAGTAGATACTGGCGCCCTCGATGCCGATGAACACCCAGACGGTGATCAGCATCATCCCGCGCAGCTGCTCGCCCAGGCTGCCCAGCGTGGCGGCACCCCAGAAATCACCAGTGAAGATGTCGGCCCTGAAACCGATCGCGGCGATGATCAGAAACACCACGATCGGCACGATCTTGGCCACCGTCACCACCGCGTTGACCAGCGCCGCCTCGCGGATGCCGCGCAGGATCATCGCGTGCATCGACCACAGCAGCACCGATGCACATGCCACCGCCTGCCAGGTGTTGCCTTCGCCGAAGGCAGGCACAAAGTAGCCCAGGCCGCTGAAGATCAGCACGAAGTAGCTGACATTGCCCAGCAGCGAGCAGACCCAGTAGCCCCAGGCCGATGAGAACCCGATGTAGTCGCCGAATCCAGCCTTGGCGTAGGCGTAGATGCCGGTGTCCAACCCGGGCTTGCGGTTGGCCAGGTTCTGGAACACGAACGCCAGCATCAGCATGCCCAGCCCGCTGATCGCCCAGCCGATCAACGCGGCCCCGGGGCCGGCGCTGCGCGCGATGTTCTGCGGCAGCGAGAAGATGCCGGCCCCGATCATCGAGCCGACCACCAATGCGGTCAGTGCGGAAAGACCGAGGCGGTCGGAGGACGCTGTCATGACGGTGCCTGCGCGGTCAGGGGAACGCCCGCAAGTCTAGGACCGCCCGATGATTCCAGGGTGAAGCGCGCCGGTGCCGGCATGCACCGACGCGCATGCCGGACGCCTGGCTCACACCGTTGCCGGTGCGCGTCCGCTCGCACGCTGCACCGGTGCGGCCGGCGCCTGCAGGCGGAAGATCGACACTGCGGTGCCCAGCTGCTGTGCCTGCTCTTCCATCGCACGTGCCGCTGCCGTCGCTTCTTCGACCAGCGCTGCGTTCTGCTGCGTGGTTTCGTCCATCTGGGTGATGGTCTGGTTGACCTGCTCGATGCCGGCCGACTGTTCCTTCGAGGCCGCCGAGATCTCGGCCATGATGTCGTTGACCCGGCGCACGCCGCTGACGATGTCCTCCATCGTTCGGCCGGCGGTCTGCACCAGCGCCGAGCCCTGGCTGACCTGCTCGACCGAATCGTCGATCAGCGTCTTGATCTCCTTGGCCGCGCCGGCCGAGCGCTGCGCCAAGGCGCGCACTTCAGAGGCGACCACCGCGAAACCACGGCCCTGCTCACCCGCGCGCGCCGCTTCCACCGCTGCGTTCAGGGCCAGGATGTTGGTCTGGAAGGCGATCCCGTCGATGACCGTGATGATCTCGGCGATGCGCTTGGACGACGCTTCGATACCGGCCATCGTCGTCACCACCTGGCCCACCACCAGGCCACCCTGCGACGCTACCTCGGCAGCGCCGGCGGCCAGCTGGTTGGCCTGCACCGCATGGTCGGCATTCTGACGCACGGTGGAGGTCAGCTCTTCCATCGATGCCGCGGTTTCCTCCAGACTGGCGGCCTGCTGCTCGGTGCGGCGCGACAGATCGCTGTTGCCCGAGGCGATCTCGCCGGCGGCCAGGTTGATGCTGTCGGTGGCCTGCTGGATACGGCCGACGATGTCGGTGAGCTGGCTCACGGTGGTATCGGCATCGTCGCGCATGCGGGCGAACACGCCGTGGAACTCACCGTGCATGCGCGCGGTCAGGTCGCCCGCCGCGATCGCCTGCAGCAGGTCGGAAATCTGCTGCAGGTTGTCGTCGCTCACCTGCATCATGGTGTTGAGGTTCTCCACCATCAGGCGGAAGTCGTGGTCGAACCGCACCACGTCGCCGCGCTGGCTGAAGTCGCCGATGGCCGCCGCGCCGGCCAGATCCTGGATCTGGGTGTTGATCGCGCGCAGGTTGCCCTTGGTGGTATCCATCGCCGCGGTGAACGCGGCCTGCTCACCGGGCAGGCGGTCCATGTCCGGGGTGAGGTCGCCGACCGCATAGCGCTGCATTACTTCGACCAGGCGCCGGGTCACGCCGATGTTGGCACCCACCAGGTGGTTGGTGTCGTGCACCATGCGGCCGTACGCGCCGGGGAACCCCTCGGCATCCATGCGGTAGCTCAGCTCGCCGGCTCCGTGGCGCCGTGCCATCTCGGCCTGGGCGGTCATCACCGCCTGCAGCTGGTCACGCATGCGCTGCATCGACTGCAGCAGGCGGCCCACTTCGTCATCGCGCACCGCCGGCAACGGCGTATCCAGGCGACCGTCGGCGACCTCGGCCGACAGCCGCACCGCATCGGCCAGCGGACGGATCGCCTGGCGGCGCAGCAGCACATAGACGCTGCCGCTGAGCACCAGCGCCGCGCCCAGGCCCACGGCCAGGATGATCCAGAGCAGCGCGCGGGCCTGCGCGGTGATCAGGTCGTGCGGCACGATCACGCCGAGCGCGAAGCGCTCCTGGCTGCCGCCGATGCGCAGCGGCACGTACGCCTTGACGTTGCCGGCGGCGTCTTGGTGGAAATCCTCGTACGGCTTGTCCGCCGCGATCTGCGCCAGCAGGCGGCGGGTCGCCGCGTCCTCGCGGCGCGTGCCGATCTCCTTGGCGTCGGCGGCGGCCAGCACGATGCCGGCCGGCGAAATCAGCTCCACATGGCCCTCGCCCATCGGACGCAGCGCGGCCAGGCGCTCCTGCAGTGCGGCCAGGCCGAAGTCCACGGTCACCGCACCGAGGAAGGTGCCGTTGTCCAGCACCGGCGTGGACAGCGTGGTCATCAGCACCGGCTTGCCGCCGATCTCATAGCGGTACGGCTCGGCCACGGTGGGGCGCTTGAGCTCGCGCGGGCGCAGGTACCAGTCGCCGTCGCCAGGCACGTCGTAGCCCTTGAGCACGTCCTGCACCGGGTTGCCGTCCTGCCAGGCCCAGTAGCTCATGAAGCGGCCGGTGGCATCGTGGGCCTCGGCATCGACGAAATCGGCATCCTTGCCGTCGAACGCCTGCGGTTCCCACAGCGTGCCCAGGCCCACCCACTCCGGGTGCGAGCGCAGCTGCTGCTGCAGGATCTGTGCGGCGGTGCCGCGCGACAGCGTGCCGGCGGCATGCTGCACCACCAGGCTGTCGGCCAGTGCCTGGCTGGTGGCGAACGCAGCGGACAGGTCGGTATTGACCCGGCGCGCCTCGGCCTCGGCCTGGCTCTGCATGGTCCGCCGCGAGGACTCCACCAGCGCCTGGCTGGCTTCGCGGTAGCTGATGGCCGCGGTGACGCCGAAGCAGAGCATGGCAATCAGTGCGGTACCGAGCATCAGCCGGTTGGCGATGCTGCCGGGGCGCTTGGAAGCGGTCGAGCGGGACGCAGGCATGGGGGCGGTTCCGGAAATAGGGTACAGGGTCAGCGGACGCCATCGAGCGCCACTACGGCATCGCGCAGTCCATTGCGGTCCAGCCCGGGACGGTGACACTCACGCACCGGGCATTGAGCTGGATAACGGCCTTGCCGCGCCGATGTTTAGCCGCTTTTCCTGACCGGGTTCAGTGTCCGCCCGGTGGCAGCCCATCCACGCCCGGTGTCCGCGCCAGGCGCTCGACCAGGGTCTGGCTGGCCGCATTGAGCCCGCGGACCTCGACCTGCGCGCCATGCGCACGCAGCCTGGCCACCACCCGTTCCAGCGCAGCCACCGCGCTGAGGTCCCAGAAGTGCGCGTTCGACAGGTCGATCACCACGCGCGCGGGAACATGCTGCAGATCAAAGCTGGCAGCGAACTGCCCGGCCGACGCGAAGAACACCTGCCCGGCGACGGTGTAGGTGCAGCTGCCATCGGCCTGCGCGACGGCGTGGACATCGAGCATGCGGCCCACCTTGCGGGCGAAGAACAGCGCCGACAGCAGCACCCCGGTCAACACGCCCTTGGCCAGGTCGTGGGTGATCACGGTGACCACCACGGTGGCCACCATCACCAGCGACGAGCTCTTCGGGTGCAGCCGCAGTTCCTGGAACGAGCGCCAATGGAAGGTGCCGATGCTGACCATGATCATCACCGCCACCAGCGCGGCCATCGGAATCTGCCGCACCCAGTGGGCGCCATAGACCACCAGCAGCAGCAACAGCACACCGGCGACCAGGCACGACAGCCGCCCGCGCCCGCCCGAGGACACGTTGATCACCGACTGCCCGATCATCGCGCAGCCGCCCATGCCGCCGAACAGCCCGGCGGTGATGTTGGCCAGGCCCTGTCCGGCGCATTCGCGGTTGCGCTGGCTGGGGGTGTCGGTCATGTCCTCGACGATCTGTGCGGTCATCATCGACTCCAGCAGACCCACGACCGCCAGCGTCGCCGACACCGGCAGCAGCAGGCGCAGCGTGTCCCAGGTCAACGGAACATCCGGGAACAGGAACGTCGGCAGGCTGTCCGGCAGTGCGCCCATGTCGCCGACCGTGCGCACCTCCCAGCCAAATCCGATCGACAGCGCGGTCAGCACCACGATCGCCACCAGCGGCGACGGCACCGCACGGGTCAGCCGCGGCAACAGGTAGATGATCGCCAGCCCGGCCGCGCACACCGCCCATACCTGCCAGGACCGTCCGATCAGCTCGGGCATCTGCGCCAGGAAGATCAGGATGGCCAGGGCGTTGACGAAACCGGTGATCACCGAACGCGACACGAAGCGCATGAGGGCCCCCAGCTTCAATGCGCCGGCCACCACCTGCAGCAGGCCGGCCAGGATCGTCGCAGCCAGCAGGTACTGCAGGCCGTGGTCGCGGACGAGGTCGACCATCACCAGGGCCATCGCGCCGGTGGCCGCCGAAATCATGCCGGGGCGGCCGCCGGCGATGGCGGTGACCACCGCGATGCAGAACGACGCGTACAAACCGACCTTGGGGTCGACGCCGGCGATGATCGAGAAGGCGATCGCTTCGGGGATCAGCGCCAGTGCCACGACGGCGCCGGACAGCAGGTCGCCACGGATATTGCCGAGCCATTGCTGGCGCAGCGGATAGGAAACGGACATGAAAAAAACTCCACGCACCGGCGCGGCGCGCGGCGCGTTGTGTGATGGAAACAAGGCACTCCCTGGACCCGGCACTGGCACGGGCGCGTCGTCAGCGCGTTGTCAGGGTGGCGTCATCACAGCAGGTCCGGCCCGGAGGCGAAAGCGGCGCGCAGGATACCGCAGCGCCGCCAGCTCCTCAATGCGGCGGGCGTTGACCTGTACCGCCCGCATGCCCAGCATGGGCGCCGGACCTGTTTGGGAGTGCACCATGTACGGATTGATCGGCAAGATGAAGACTGCGGCCGGCGAGCGCGATCGGGTGATCGCGATTCTTCTCGACGGTACCGGCGCCATGCCCGGCTGCCTGAGCTACGTGGTTGCCACCGACCCGGCCGATCCGGACGCGATCTGGATCACCGAGGCATGGGAGAGCGCCGACCTGCACCGCGCCTCCCTCGCCCTGCCGGCCGTGCAGGCGGCCATCGCCCAGGCGCGCCCGATGATCACCGGCTTCGGCGAGCGCTTCGAGACCGCCCCGGTGGGCGGGCACGGCCTGGTCAGCGGCTGACGCCTCAGCGTGCGAACCGCCGGGCGCCCGCCACGCAGGCCACCGCGCACAGCGTGACCACCAGCATCATCGGGCTCACCGTTTCGTGCAGCAGCAGCGCGGCCAGGGCCAGGCCGAAGAACGGCTGCAGCAACTGCAGCTGGCCGACGGCGGCGATCCCGCCCTGGGCCAGGCCGCGGTACCAGAACATGAAACCGATCAACATGCTGAACACCGACACGTAGCCCAGCCCCCACCAGGCGGGCGCGCCCACCTGTGCCCACGATGCCGGCCAGCGCAGCAGCATCAGCGGCAGCATCACCGGCAGCGACACCACCAGCGCCCAGCTGATCACCTGCCAGCCACCCAGCGTGCGCGCCAACCGCGCCCCTTCGGCGTACCCCAGCCCGCATACCACCACCGCTGCCAGCATCAGCAGATCGCCCTGCAGCGAAGCCTCGATACCGTTGCCGAGCGCGTAGCCAACCACCACCACGCTGCCGAGCAGCGAGAACCCCCAGAACGCGGGGCGCAGCCGCTCGCCGCCGCGCAGCACGCCGAATACCGCCGTGCTCAGGGGCAGCAGCCCGAGGAACACGATCGAGTGCGCCGACGAGACATGCTGCAGCGCCAAGGCGGTGAGCAGCGGAAACCCGACCACCACCCCCAGCGCTACGACCGCCAGTGCAGGCAACACCGCTGCGGCCGGTCGCCGCTGGCCCAGCGCGTGCAGCAGCGCCCACCCGAGCACGGCGGCGACGCTGGCGCGCGCGGCGGTCAGGAACAGCGGGTCCAGATCCGCCACTGCCAGACGGGTGGCCGGCAGCGAGCCGGCAAAGATCACCACGCCAATCAACCCGTTCATCCAGCCGCGTGTCGCGTTGTCCATCGTCCAATCCTTGTAGGGGACGGCCAGTGGATCACGCCGACCCGGCCTTCCCCCAGAGACAGTCCAGTACACTTCGACGTAACTGTTATGCCTTGACCTCCCCTACGGATGCACACACCGATGACGCCGCCCGCCACCCGCATCGATGCGGTGATGACCGCCGTGCGCGCGAAGATCACCGCGCGCACCTATCTGCCCGGCATGCGCCTGCCCTCGGTACGTGCCCAGGCCCGGGCACTGCAGTTGTCGGTGTCCACCATCGTGGAGGCCTACGAGCGGTTGGCGGCCGAGGGCTCATCGTGGCCCGGCCCGGCTCGGGCTTCTACGTCATCGGGCCGGTGGCACCGCTGGCGCTGGCCGAGATGGGGCCGCCGCGCGATCGCCAGGTGGACCCGCTGTGGTTGGCGCGGCAGTCGCTGGAGCAGGACGCCAGCGTGCTCAAACCGGGCTGCGGCTGGCTGCCCGACGACTGGATGTACGTGGACGGGATCCGCCGTGGCCTGCGCCATGCCGCGCGCAGCAGCGCATCGGCACTGGCCGGTTACGCCACCCCGCTTGGACTGCCGCCGTTGCGGCAGCTGCTGGCGAGGCGCCTGGCCGGCCACGGCATCGATGCCGCACCCGAGCAGATCATGCTGACCGAATCGGGATCGCACGCGATCGACCTGATCTGCCGTTTCCTGCTGGAACCCGGCGACACCGTGCTCATCGATGACCCGTGCTATTTCAACTTCCTGGCACTGCTCAAGGCGCACCGGGTGCAGGTGGTGGGCGTGCCCTATACCGCCAACGGGCCGGACGTGGCTGCCTTCGCCGCCGCACTGGAAGCACATTCGCCACGGCTGTACATCACCAATTCGGGCATCCACAACCCGACCGGTGCGGTGTTGTCGCCGGCCACCGCGCACCGCCTGCTGTCGTTGGCCGAGCACAGCGACCTGGTGATCGTCGAGGACGATCTGTTCGCGGACTTCGAGCACACGCCCGCACCGCGCCTGGCCGCATTTGATGGGCTGTCACGGGTGATCCAGGTGGGCAGCTTCTCCAAGACGCTGTCGGCGGCGGTGCGCTGCGGCTTCATCGCCGCACGCGGCGACTGGATCGAGCGGCTGGCCGACCTGAAGATCGCCACCAGCTTCGGCGGCGGGCGCCTGGCCGCCGACATCCTGCACACCGCGCTGACCGACAGCGGCTACCGCCGCCATGTGGAGTCCATCCGTACCCGCCTGGCCGTAGCACGCGAGCACACCCTGGCGCGGCTGGCCGCGCTGGGCATCCACCCCTGGCTGGTGCCGCAGGCGGGGATGCTGCTGTGGTGCCACCTGCCCGACGGCCGTGATGCGGCCACCCTGGCGCGCACCTGCCTGGCCGACGGCGTGGTGCTTGCGCCGGGCAATGCGTTCAGTCCATCGCTGAGCGCGGGTGGGCTGCTGCGCTTCAATGCCGCCCAGGCGCAGGATCCGCGCATCTTCGACGTGCTGCGCCGGGCGCTGCGGGAGCGGCCCGCCGACGCGCGCGCCGTCGCCGGGGACTAACCCACCAGCCAGTCCACGATCAGGCGCGGCAGAAAGACCATCGCGGCGACAACGGCCACGAAGATCATCAGTACCTTCAGCGTCAGCGGCCGGCGCCGGGGATGGCTGAAATGCAGGTGCAGGTCGCGCAGCTCCGATTCCAGCGCGTAGTGTCCGGTCGCCGAGCGCCTTCCGGGCGCCGACGTGAGCCGCTCCAGTTCGCGGCAGCGGGCCATCAATTCGCGCGCGGGCGTCTTCAGCAGAATCTGATGGCGGATCTCGACCAGTCGCGACGTGAGCGGCATCAAGGCCTCCGCGTAACGGTCGGCCGGTGTCTGCTGCGCCGCCAACCGCGCCGCCTCCACATCGATCGCGTACTGAAGCGCATCGCGGTCTGCACGCAACTGCGTCAATGAACGTCTGCCCACACGCATCGCACGCTCCCTATGCGGCTGATCCCGCCACCGGGCGGTTCGTCCATTCTAGAGCGTCGCCACGACCAAGGAATCTGAATACGCATAACGGGTACATGGCACCGGTCCGCTGGAAACAGTCGCTCCCACGTGCATCCGCTTGCCTGCCCGCTGCGTACCTTCAGTACCCCTCATTCCGAGGGCACACCAGATCAGGAGAAGCACCATGCACGCTCTTCTTCAACGCATCGCCGTCGCCGCCAGCTTCGCCGTACTCGGCACCACCCCTCTGCTCAGCATTGCCGCCGACACCGTCATGGTCGGCGGCGCGGCGATGTACCCGACGAAGACCATCGTTGAGAACGCCATCAACTCCAAGGATCACACCACCCTGGTCGCCGCCGTGAAGGCCGCCGGTCTGGTCGACACCCTCAACGGCAAAGGCCCCTTCACCGTCTTTGCGCCCACCAACGCCGCCTTCGACAAACTGCCGGCGGGCACCGTCGATACCCTGGTCAAACCCGAGCACAAGGCCGACCTGACCAGGATCCTCACCTATCACGTCGTCCCCGGCACCTACACCTCCATGCAGCTCACCGCCGACGCCAGAAAGCACGGCGGCACGGCAACGCTCAAGACCGTTCAAGGCGAGCCGCTGACCATCAAGCTGCATGATGGCAAGCTCTGGGTGGTGGATGCCAAGGGCGGCAAGGCGGCGATCAGCATCGCCGACGTTACCCAGTCCAACGGCGTCATCCACGTCGTGGACAGCGTGCTGATGCCCAAGTAACCGCACGGCCGGGCGGGCATTCACGGGAATGCCCGCTGCGGGTCGGCGTTACCAGGGCCGACGTGTAAACCTTCTCACCGCCTTCTGCATCCAACCTTGGATATCACCACAAGGCGACCGATATGAAGGCATGGATGTGGATGCTCGTGGCTCTTTTGGCTGCAGGCACGGTGCCGGCAGCCACGGCCGCCGCGCCGCAGGTGGAGACACGCGACATCGCGAATTTCTGGATCGCGTACGACGCCATCCGTGCCGAAACCGATCCGGTGCGCAGGAAGGCGCTGATCAACACGCTCTACATCGGCAAGGGCACGCCCGGCCTGCATGCCCTGATGCGGGCGCGCGGCTACACCGACGACCAGTACGTCGCAGCGATTGATGCCTGGCCGCGTTACTGGGCGTCGGTACGCCCGCTGACCGGTCGCGCCTTCGCCGCCACCGCCCCACTCGAGGCCGATCTGGCCACACTCAGCCGCCTGTACCCCGCCCTGCGCCCAGCGGGCATCACCTACGCCATCGGCGTGCTGCGCACCGGCGGCACTACGCTTGACGACAAGGTGCTGATTGGCGCCGAACTCGCCCTGGGCGACGACAGCGTCGATGTCTCGGAGCTTCCCGAGCCTCTGCAGACCCGGCTGCGCACCTTTTATGCATCTCAGCCGTTCCACAACAACGGGCAGAACAACATCCACGAGTACATCCACACCCAGCAGGCCGAGGCCGGCGATACCCTCGCCCAGTACGCACTGCGCGAAGGCGTGGCGGAGCTGGTGGCCGAGCTGGTCACCGGGAAGAAGCCCGATCTGCCGCTGTACGTGTACGGGCCGGCACACGAGGCCGAGTTGAAGGCACGGTTCCAGGCCGACCGGCGCGGGAACGACTACCGCGACTGGCTGTACAACAGCAGCAACAACCGGTTCGGGGTGAGCGACCTGGGGTACTACGTGGGATACCGCATCGCGAGCGCGTACTACGCCGCGCAGCCGGACAAGGCCACAGCGATCGCGACGTTGCTGGAGCTGCGCTATGACGATGTGCAGGCAGTGGACGCAGTGATCGAACGATCCGGCTACCTGCGCTGATCCGAACGACGTCCACGGCGGTGCGCGCCCTGTCGACAGGTACGCATTCGACGTCCCCCCAGCGGCAGAGTCCGGCGACGCTTGGCAACCCTGCGCCGATCCCGCACAGTTCCCCTCTGCCCCAGGATGCCGATGCCCCATGACACGCCTGCTCATCATCGAGGACAACCCCGAGCTGGTGGCCAACCTGTACGGCTTCCTGGAGCCACTGGGCTATGTGCTGGACGATGCACGCGATGGCGCCACCGGCCTGCGCCTGGCCACGCAGAATGACTACGATGCCATCCTGCTGGACCTGATGCTGCCACGACTGGACGGCATGACGCTGTGCCAGAAGCTTCGCGAGGAATTCCAGAATCCCGTGCCGGTGATCATGCTGACCGCGCGCGACCCGGTGGACGACCGGGTGCAGGGCCTGGCGCAGGGTGCGGACGACTACCTGGTCAAGCCCTTCTCATTGAAGGAGCTCGATGCGCGCATCCAGGCGCTCGTCCGCCGTGCCCAGGGCCGCAACGTCCAAGGCACGCTCACCTGGCAGGACCTGCGCGTGGACACCCGGGCGCCTCAGGCGTGGCGGCAGGGCCAGACCATCACGCTGACTCCGAGCACCCATAAGCTGTTGCTGTGCCTGATGCGTGCCGCGCCTGACGTGGTGAGAAAGCAGGAGATGGAATACCTGCTCTGGGGCGACCATCCGCCGGAAAGCGGTGCGTTGCGGACGCACATCCACGAGCTCCGCCAGCACACCGACAAGCAGTTTGCGAATCCGCTCATCGAAACGGTGCATGGCATCGGCTGGCGTCTGAACGCGCCCCGGACGCCCGCCCCGGAATGACCATGCAGGGAGACCCGTTGCCACCATGAAAGCGATCTACCGCCAGATGACGCTCAGAGCGCGCATCATCGTGTCGTTCGTGCTGCTGATGGTCGCCGTCATGGGGTTTGTGGTCGCCGCCGAGCAGCTGGACTATGACGAACTGCGCGCATACGTCATCTCCAGAAGCCTGCACGACGAGATGCATCGGCTGCAGTCGGAGCTCGCCAACGGCACGACGCCAACCCTCTCCCCCGGCAGCCAGCTCTATGACAGCCGTAGCGTACCCGATGACCTGCGCAGGTTTGCACCGGGCTACTACAGCGCCGACCCGCCCGACGTCTGGCACCTGCTGGTGTTCGACGGCGATGGCCAGCGCTACTACCTCCGGCAGGATGCAGAGCGCTACCAGTACCTGGAGCACGTGATTGACGGCTATGCGCTGGTGGTCATTCTGCTGTGCATCCTGTGCGCGTTCTGGATCGGACGGCTGACCGCGGCGCGGGTCATCGCCCCGATCACCCTTCTGGCCGATGCGGTGCAACGCAAGCAGACCCCCTTCCCGTTCCAGGATGCGCGCGATGAGATCGGGGTGCTGGCACGCGCCTTTGCCCGGCACAGCGACGAGGCGGAGCAGTTTCTGCAGCGCGAACGCTGCTTCGTGGGCGATGCGAGCCATGAACTGCGCACCCCACTGGCCGTCATCTCCGGGGCAGCGGAGACCATCGTTCACCAGCTGCCCGACGACAGCCACCTGAAAGCGAGTGGCGAGCGCATCGTGCGCACCACGCAGGAGATGCAGCGCCAGCTCACCTGCCTGCTGCTGCTCTCGCGCGACCCGCAGCGCCTCGCCAAGGAAGACGTGCCACTACGCCCGCTGATCGAAGAATGCATGACGCGCTGCCACCCCTGGCTGGCGGGAAAGCCGGTGACCGTGCGGCTGGATGCGCCACAGGCGCCGTCCATCCATACCAATGCCGAACTGGCGCGCAGCGTGGTCTGGAACCTGCTGCGCAATGCATGCCAGTACACCGATCAGGGCGAGATACGCATCGCCGTCCAGGGTGCCACACTGGCCATTGCCGACACCGGCCCGGGCCTGCCAGCCAGCATCGACCCGCAGCAGTTCCAGCGTTTCGCGCCCAGCCTGCGCGAGAGTGGCGAAGGGCTTGGCCTGTCGATCGTGCAGCGGATCGTGGACCACCTGGGATGGCACATGGCGGTCGAAAGCTCGCAGACCGGCTGTCGATTTACCGTGGACATGTCCGGCACCGGGCACGGAGCAGCGCAGAGCCGATAGCCGCGCGTCCACGCGCGGCCAGGAAAGCGCGCCATGCCGCGCCGGTCCTGACAGCTTCCTGACGCCGCCTTCTCAATGATCTGCCTCGATCACGTCCTTGATGAGAAGCAGATGCAAGCGCCAGACCCCGTCGGAACCGGCAAGTATCGCCACGGCAGAACCGGATTCAACCGGATTCTCCACACGTTGATTCATTCGCGGGATGGCTTCCTGGCAACCGTGCGCGGCGAGGCCGCCTTTCGGCAGCTCCTGGCTCTGCATGGCGCACTGATGGCAGGCACGCTGCTGCTTGATGTCACCCCGGTGGAGCGTGCGCTGATGCTGGCCGCCAGCTTCATCAGCCTGATCGTGGAGCTTCTCAACTCGGCCATCGAAGCCGTCGTTGACCGCATCTCGCTTGAGCGCCACCCCTTGTCCAAGAATGCCAAGGACATGGGCAGTGCAGCACAAACCGTCGCACTGATGATGGTGGGTGCCGTGTGGATGGCCATCCTGCTGGGACAGGACGCCACGGCGCTTTGATCCACACGGACCACCGGGACGCACCGCGTCATTCCTGACAACTTCCTGATACGAGCATTTTGATACTGCGCGCACTCTTCATTCATTGGACGAATGCGCGTGCTTCAACGCCTGACCTCTGTGCGGCTCAACCCGGTACAACTGACATGGGTAGCCGCACTGTTCTTCACCACCCTCGGCAACATCGCACTGTGGCAGACGCTATGGACCCACCTGGAGCTGGATGGCCTGCGCGGCGTGCTGTTCGCCCTGAGCCTGCCGGTGTTCTTCTTCTGCCTGTTCAACCTGCTGCTCATGCCGGTGCTCGCGCTTCCGTATCTGCGCAAGCCCCTGCTGGCGCTGCTGGTGATCATCAGCGCCGCCTGCACGTACTTCATGCTGCACTACAACGTGCTGATCGACCGCAGCATGGTGCAGAACGTCTTCGAGACCAACCAGGCCGAGCTCGGGTCCTACGTCTCCGTTCCCCTGCTGCTCACCATCGTGGTGCTCGGTGTCCTTCCGGCTGCGGCAATGGTGTCGCTGCGCATCGGCAGCGCATCGGCGGGAAAGACCGCCGGCTGGATGCTGATCAATGCAGTGGCAACACTGGTGATCCTGACCGTAGTGTCCATGTTGTTCTACAAGGACTACGCCTCCCTGCTGCGCAACAATCGTGAGCTCAGGGACCAGGTGTTGCCGGTCAACGTCGTACGCAATGCCAATGGTTACCTCAAACGCAGATATCTCACGGTGTCACGACCGCTGCAGGCCGTTGCCGGGGACGCCACCCGGCCGGCGATGGTCGCCGGCAGGCGGCCGAGACTGGTGATTGCCGTCGTGGGCGAGACCGCGCGCGCACAGAACGTCCAGCTCACTGGCTACCCGCGCGAAACCAATCCGGTACTGTCGGAGCGAGGGGATATCATCGCCTTCAGGAACGTCTCATCCTGCGGCACCGCCACCGCCATTTCCGTGCCCTGCATGTTTTCCCGGATGGCACGCAGCCAGTACGACGACGTGCGCGCCGCAACCGAGGAGAATCTGCTGGATATCCTGCAGCGCACCGGCGTGAACATCCTCTGGCGCAACAACAACAACGGTGGCTGCAAAGGGGTGTGCGCACGCGTGCCCACCGATGACATGCCCACGCTCAAGGTGGCCGAACACTGTGTCAACAGGGACGGCACCTGCTACGACGAGGTGCTGCTGCATCAACTCAATGCGCGCATCGATGCCATGCAGGGCGATGCCCTGATCGTGCTTCACCAGCTGGGCAGCCACGGCCCCACCTACTTTGAACGCTACCCGCCGGACGCGGCCGTCTTCACCCCGACCTGCAACAGCAATCAGATCCAGAAGTGCACCAACGAGGCGCTGATCAACACGTACGACAATACGCTGCGCTACACCGACCGCATGCTGGGCAGGACCATCGAGATGCTCGAAAGCTATTCGGACCAGCGGGACGTGGCCATGATCTACGTTTCCGATCATGGCGAGTCGC
This sequence comes from Stenotrophomonas sp. NPDC077421, assembly GCF_049545505.1. Lineage (NCBI taxonomy): Bacteria > Pseudomonadati > Pseudomonadota > Gammaproteobacteria > Lysobacterales > Lysobacteraceae > Stenotrophomonas > Stenotrophomonas sp. NPDC077421. Next base: position 42,868 of record NZ_JBMWDP010000033.1, read on the forward strand.
TCGGCGAGCGCGGCATGTATCTGCACGGCACGCCGTACGTCATTGCGCCGCCGGAGCAGACGCGCGTGCCCATGTTGATGTGGTTCTCGCCGGCATTCGCACTTCACGCCAACCTCAACCTGGCCTGCCTTCGTTACCATGCCGAGGGAACCCCGTACAGCCATGACAACATCTACCACGCCGTCCTGGGCCTGTTCGATGTCAGGAGCAGTGTCTACCAGCGCGATCTTGATCTGTTTGCCGGCTGCCGCTCCGGGGCGTGACCGCCCTTGCCACCTGCGCCGTCACGTTCGCCGCAGGCGGATAACCGCCTGGGCGTGCTCGAGCAGCAGGATCGTTTCCCCCTGCACGGATTGAAGCATCGCGGCGTCACAGCTGCCGTCTGGTACGGGGGCGACAAGCAGGACGCCGCCGGCCATCAATCGCCGGCGACGACCGGGCATTACCACCCCGATCTGCCTGCCGTGAAACCGCCGCGAGGGCGCTGATTGTTCCGGCCAGTGTTCCGCAAGCTCTTATCAGGTACTTCGGGGATACTCCAGGTGCGTGATTTTCGTGGTGGGCCCCTTCCCCATCGTCACGGGCGACCCGACCTTCATTGTCGATGGCCAGCCTCTGGCCAGGCACGGTGCCTACCTGGCCTGCGGCTGTCAGGTACTGCCGGTCAGGCAGAGCACAGTTTCGGTGGACTCAGGCGGCAGCGGTGGTGCACGCAGCGGCTCTGCTGCCGCATCTACCGTCATGGCCTCGCCCGCCGGGTTTGTGGCGAAGGGCACGACCGCGCAGGCAACCACAGCCTCGCCCCCGCTCAAACAGGTGGTGGTCTCCATCTGCTGGCCGCCGTGACCGTGGAGTTGGGGGCGCGCGGGCGGGTTTGGCTATGCAGCCGCGAAGGCCGACAACACCGGCGCCCGTATCGGCAAGCGGTTGCTGCACGTGATGGAGAAAGTGGAAGACGCCTTCAAGGGCTTGGCGAAGGCATGACGCGCACGCAAGCGGCGCCAGCGTGATGGGAACCGAACGCCTGAGGGCAACAGGACGGTGGCAACCAAGCGGCTGTCCAAGCGCATGCCACGCAAGGATTCACTGTGCTTCAGTCCGCAGACGCTGCCAGCGTCCAAATCCAAGGAGATGGATCGGCAATGGAAAGGTCAGGAGCAAGGGCTCAATGATATGAGCGTTGAAGAGTACCTTGAGGCGCGCAAGGCGCTTGATCCGAAGAATCGGGATCAGAAGGCTGCCAAGGCTGCAAGAGCAAGCTTCAAACAGAAGACCCAAGCTAAAACGTTCAAGGAGTTGAGGTCGTCGGGTAGTTCGCTGGAGGAAGCGGAGCGACTTGCCCAAGAGCATGCTGATGCAACGATGGAAACAATGAACGCCCTTCACAATCCCGATCTTGTTGCAGGGGGTAAGGATAAAATCGCTGATTTTGGGGATGGCGAGGTGAACCAGACCATCGGCCGTCAATGGAATCATAAGAAGAAAGGCCAGACAACGCGGATCCAGGACTTGGATGACGCAGCAAGCAAGGTGCCGGTCGGCGAGCGAAAGGGAACTAAAATGAACGGCGGACTGGAGCGTTGCAAATGATCAAAATGCTCGATGAAGATTTCGAATACTTCTATAGAAAAAAGGAATTCGGACCGGCGGTTGACGCCCAGCCTGTGCCGAAATCCAAGTTGGACCACTACAGGGGTAAGGTGCCAGATAGGCTACTGGAGTATTGGCAGGCGTACGGCTTCGCCGGTTACGGCGGCGGTCTATTCTGGATGACCGATCCGGATGACTACTCCGAGGTCCTCAACGCCTGGCTGTACGGGACCGAATTCTACGGAACCGACAACTACTACGTCATCGGCCGTAGCGCGTTCGGTGATCTGACGCTGTGGGGAACGAAGACCGGTCCTAGCCTGACCATCGATTGCCCGTGGGCGATGATCTTTCCGGACGACAACGTCGCCTGGATGAGAGAAGGTAAAGGAGATTTTCTGATTTCAACTTGGCTGTCCGGAATGCAGTCCGATGGACTGGATCAAACTGATGAGAAGGACGTGCCTCTCTTTGATCGAGCAAAGAGACTTCTAGGCCCTCTTTCCCACGACGAAATGTATGGCTTCGTCCCGGCACTAGCTCTAGGCGGGTCATGCCGCCTCGATCACTTGAAGAAGGTCAAGGCCGTGGAGCACCTAATGTTCCTCGCCCAGCTTGGAGAACGCAGAATCATGGTGGACATCGTGAAAGAAGCGAAAGACCGCGGTGTCTGGAAGTAGCCCATGCCCGGTCATCCTGTCGGACTGTCATCGGCCCCCAAGCCACTGCCTCAAGGCCAAAACCCCTATTTTTTTTGAGAGTTCAGCCTTTGCTGGACTACATGGGATCATCAAGTGGTGGGCCCACCAGGATTCGAACCTGGAACCAAAGGATTATGAGTCCTCTGCTCTAACCGTTGAGCTATAGGCCCTTGCGGCCGCACAGTGTAGTAGAGCCGCGCCCGGCCCTGCCACTGCCTGCGGGCATGCCACGCACCCCTCATCCGAACCGGTGGCGCATCGCATCGACCTGCCGTGCATTGTCCGCCGCCAAGGCGCGCAAGGCGGGCGAGCGCAGCAGGGACGAGCCCGCCACCCGCTGCCAGTAGTCGAGCGCCACCGGCGCGGCCCATTGCAGGTGGGCGAGCTGGCCGCTGCGCTCTGGCGCAACCGGCCCGAGCGGCGCTGCCGCGCGCAGCACCCCGGTGCGCGAGGGGGCCAGCGACATCGGCAGCATGTCGTAGACCGGCGCCAGCGGCAACGGACCGTGGTCGACCAGATGGAAGCCGAGATTGCCGTGGTGCATGTCGCTGTTGCCGATGAGGCGGCCGAAGGCATGCAGCCGGGCTATGTGCGTGGCGGTGGCGGCCGTCAGCCAGCCCTGCGCGTGCAGCTGCTCGCCCGCGCGCGCCCAGTCCAGCGTGACGTCTCCCACGAACGCCGCAGTCAGCGACATCAGTGACACGAAGCCGCGGCGGCCAAGCACGTCCGGCGTGCGGTCGAAGCGCTGTACCTCGAGGAAGGCATGCGTGCTGGTCTGGAGCAGCTCGGAAACGGCCGCATCCAGGCCTGCATCGCGCAGGCACTGCAGCGCGAGGTGCTCGCACACGAGCAGGTCGGCCCAGCGCTCGGCAGCCTCACCGGCGGTGGGCTGCGCGAACTTCACCAGCACTGCCTGGCGATGACCGTTGTGCGTCACGGTGGCGGTGAACTTGGGTTGCTCCCCGCCGGGTGATGAACCGACATCCTCGCCCTCCAGGACGGCCGCAGCGCGCGCAGGATAGTCGCGGACACGCTGGTCGGCCTGGACACCGTCCGGCGGCGCATCCAGTTCGGCCAGGGCTGCGGCGACGGCGTCGCCCCCCAGCAGCAGGTCGCCGATGCCGGTACCTCCGGCGCGCACCAGCGCCTGCAGAATGTCGCCCTGGTGCCAGCGGTTGAGATCGTCCGGCACGCCGAGATTGCGTGCGCGGCGATGGGCGAAGGTGCGGCCGAGAAACCCCTGCGGGCGCAGGTCATCCAGGAACCACGGGATATCGGGGAACCAGCCGTCGATGGCACCGTCCGGGGCGCGGTTGAGGTTGGGCCGGGCGGTGCCGACGTCCAGGTGGAAGGCATCACCGCTGAGGGCGATGAGCGTGCCCAGCTCTTCCAGGCTGGCATCGGGGCGGAGGCGGAACAGCGGCCATTCGCTGCCTGCGGCAATAGCTCGGCGGGCGGCGTAGGCAGTAGCGCGGCCCCGGCCCAGGCGGGCCACGCGGTCGCCGGCGTCGGCCACCAGTCGGCTCAACGTCATCCGGGTGGCGCCCAGACGCTCGGCGAGCGCGGCGGCCGCTACCACCTCACCGGCCGGAAGGCGGTCGAGCAGATCCTGCACGGTGTGGCGGGTGGGACGGGCCATGCTGGCGGACATCCGGACTGATTATGTTACGAATATATAGACGTAAACACGAAGCTTCGCAAGGACGTGTACGTCTATCTTACTGATAACAGAGCTACTTTCATCGTGTTGTCCGGCCATCGATCCGTTTTTATGTTACGAATCATGTTACATAAATGGGAGGCTGCAACGGTACCATGCGAGGAGCGTCCGGGTCGCGTGCGTACGCCCCCCCGACTGCCGCGCTGCACGCGGGCAGCCGACCGACGGTCGGCTCCACCGTCGGGGCACCCGCTCCCGCCACCCCATAAAAAAACCCCGCCGAAGCGGGGTTTTTTCATCAACGCACCAACGCGGAGATCAATCGATATCCAGGAAGCTGCGCAGCTGCTCGGAGCGGCTCGGGTGACGCAGCTTGCGCAGCGCCTTGGCTTCGATCTGGCGGATGCGCTCGCGGGTGACGTCGAACTGCTTGCCGACTTCCTCAAGGGTGTGGTCGGTGTTCATGTCGATGCCGAAGCGCATGCGCAGCACCTTGGCTTCCCTCGGGGTGAGGCCGGCCAGCACGTCGCGCACGGTTTCAGACAGATTGATGTT